>JBKOXY010000161.1:0-7247 GCA_046725125.1 Pseudomonadota bacterium
CTCCGGCGGCTCGATCGGCATCGGCTTTGCGGTGCCTTCGAAAACCGCCATGCCGGTGATCGAGCAGCTCAAGCAGTTCGGCGAGACCCGGCGCGGCTGGCTCGGCGTGCGCATCCAGCAGGTCACCGACGAGATCGCGGACAGCCTGAAGATCAATCCGCCGCGCGGCGCGCTGGTTGCCGGGGTCGACGAGCGAGGGCCGGCCAAGCCCGCCGGCATCGAACCGGGCGACGTGATCGTCAAGTTCGACGGCAAGGACATCAAGGAAATGCGCGACCTGCCGCGCGTCGTCGCCGACACGCCGGTCGGCAAGCAGACGCCGGTGGTCATCATCCGCAAGGGCAAGGAAGAGACCAAGACCGTCACGCTCGGCCGGCTCGAGGACGGCGAGAAGCTGGCGGCGGCGGACCCGAAAAGCGAGGGCACGCCCGACAAGTCCGTGGTGAAGAAGACGCTCGGCCTCGAGCTTGCCAACATGTCCGACGATCTGCGCAAGCGCTACAAGATCAAGGACACGATCAAGGGTGTCATCATCACCGGCGTCGATGCGAACTCGCCGGCGGCCGACAAGCGCTTGGCGCCCGGGGACGTCATCGTGGAGATCGCGCAAGAAGCCGTCGCGAACGCCGACGAGCTGCAGGCCAAGATCGACAAGCTCAAGAAGGACGGCCGCAAGTCGGCGCTGCTGCTGGTGGCGGGCGCCGACGGCGAACTCCGCTTCGTGGCGCTGAGCCTGCAATAGCGACGACGAACGACGGATGACGAAAGACGGGCAAGGCCTCTTGTCCGTCCTCTGTCGTGCGTCAATCCAGCATGTGATTGACCATGCCGTCGGCGAGCTTCGGCTCGAACCAGGTGGATTTCGGCGGCATGATTCCGCCGGCGTCCGCCACCGCCATCAGGTCGGCCATTTGCGTCGGATAGAGCGCGAAGGCGACGGCCATCTCGCCGGACGAGACCCGGCGCTCGAGCTCGCCCAGGCCGCGCCCGCCGCCGACGAAGTCGATGCGCTTGTCGATGCGCGGATCGGTGATGCCGAACAGCGGCTCGATCACGTTGCGCGTCAACAGTGTGATCGGCAGGCGCCCGATCGGGTCGTTGCGGGGGATCAGATCCGGCCGGATCGTCAGCTTGTACCAGCGGCCGGCGAGGTACATGCCGAACTCGTCCGCCGCCGTCGGGCGGACCGCCCCCTCCGACGCCTCGACCGAGAAGCTCTTGCGCAGGTCGGCGATGAGCCCCTCGGGGCTGCGGTCGTTCAAATCCCGCAGCACGCGATTGTAGTCCAGGATGGTCATTTCGTGATGGGGGAACACCACCGTGAGGAAATCGCGGTGCGAAGCTTTGCCGTTGGCGCGCGCCTGCGCGACCCGTGCCGCGGCCGCCGTGCGGTGATGGCCGTCGCCGATATAGAGGGCCGGCAGGGCGTCGAAGGCGCGCGTGAGCGCTGCGATCGTCGCGTCGTCGTCGACCACCCAGAGCTGATGGCGCACGCCGTCGTCGGCCGTCACGTCGACGTCGGGGGCGCGCGCGGCGGCGCGGGCCAGCATCGCATCGATCTCCGGGGCGGCGGGATAGCCCATCATCACCGGGCCGGTCTGGGCGTTGACGGCCTCGATCTGGCGGACGCGGTCGTCTTCCTTGACCGGGGTCGTGTGCTCGTGCTTGCGAATGCGGTTGCTGGCGTAATCGGCGAGCGAGGCGACCGCCGCGAGCCCGGTCTGCTGGCAGTCGCGTCCGGTCAAGCGGTAGACGTAGTAACAGGGCTTGGCGTCGCGGATCAGCACGCCGGCCGCGACCATGCGGCTGAGATTCTCGGCGGCCTTGGCATAGACCGCACGATCGTAGGGGTCGATGCCGGCATCGAGGTCGATCTCGGGCTTGGAGATGTGGAGGAAGCTCCACGGCTTGCCTTTAGCGCGCTCGCGCGCCTCCGCGCTCGAGAGCACGTCATAGGGCGGCGCCAGGATCTCGGCGGCGCGTCCGGGTGCCGGGCGCAGGGCCCGGAAGGGTCGAATGAGCGTCAAGCGGCCTCCCGCAGCGTGAGCGAATCCTGATTTAGTCGGTGGCGAAAGCGGGTTCAATACAGGTGATGCGAGAGTCCCATGTAACGCAGTCGCAACTTGGGTGCGTGCAGGAATCCCGTGTTCGACCAGGGGGCCGGCAACTGCATTTGATGTGGATGTACGGATGAGGTAGGGGAGACACCACGTCACGATGCCGTAGCCGAACCGGCTGAAGGCCGGATGCGGCGGGGGCCCCCGCAGATATTCGATCGTCAGCGCAGACGGGTCATCATCGCCGTTCCAGGTTACTCGGACCTCACGATTGTTCAGCGCGAGCCAGCCCGCCTGATTGGCGATGAGTAACGGCAGGCATCGATAGGCATATCGATCCGCGGTCGCATCCATCCATTCGCGGCGGAGCGGCGCTGGACCGAGTGGCATGGGTTGTGGCAGGAGCAGGTGAGAGGGTGGTTCGAGTGGATAGGCGATCGGGTCATGTCGCCCGTGCCGGGAGTCTGCTGACCAGCCAAGAGTCGTCCTTGACCAATTCCTGAATTTGACCTTGGAGCGCCGTGAACGATAGCACGCAACGCCGGTTACGTGGACTTATGTTCTTCCTCGATGCGACGGCAAAGGTTCCGATGAGCCGCGCGGACGCACGACACGCCATCCTTATCGCGGGACCGACCGCGAGCGGCAAGTCGGCGCTGGCCTTGGCGCTGGCGGAGGCGCTCGACGGCACGATCATCAATGCCGATTCCATGCAGGTCTATCGCGACCTGCGCATCGTCACCGCCCGCCCGACTGCGCAGGAGGAGGCGCGCGTCCCCCATCTCCTCTACGGCCATGTGGACGCGGCCGAGAACTATTCCGTCGGTCGCTGGTGCGTCGATGCGAGCGCCGCGCTGGCCGCGGTCGAGCGGGCGGGGCGCTTGCCCGTCGTGGTCGGCGGCACTGGCCTCTATTTCAAGGCGCTGACGCGGGGGCTTGCCGCCGTCCCGCCGATCCCGGCGCAGATCCGCTCAGCGGTCAGGGAGCGGCTCGAGCGCGAGGGCATCGCCGCGCTCTATGCCGAGCTCAGCGCTCGCGACGGCGCGAGTGCGTGCCGTTTGATGCCGGGGGATCGCGCCCGCGTCACCCGCGCGCTCGAGGTCGTTTTGGCGACCGGCCGTTCGCTCACCGACTGGCACCGGGAGGGCATGAAGCCTGCGCTCGATCCGGATGCCGCGGTCAAAGTCTTCCTCGAGGTCGAGCGGGCGGAGCTCTACCGCCGCATCGATGCGCGGTTCGATGCCATGCTGGCCTCCGGCGCGCTTGATGAGGTGCGCGCGCTAGGGCGCCGCAATCTCGACGCTGCGCTCCCCGCCATGAAAGCGCACGGCGTGCCGTGGCTGATCCGGCATCTCAACGGCGAGTTCGATTTGGCCGCGGCAGTGGATGTGGCAAAGCGCGACACCCGGCGTTACAGCAAGCGGCAGGGTACATGGTTTCGCCATCAGCTGCCGGATTGGACCCGGGCCACGCCCGACACGGCGCTGGGCGAAATTCGCCGCGCGCTCGCGCGCTGACGCGCGGGCTTTTGCCGCCAGAAACCGACGGCGGCGACCGCCAGGCCGGCGGCAAGAACCCACCACGCCGGTCGCACTTCCATATCGATGTCGAAATGAGCAAGCAGGATGCGCCGCGCGTCGACGCCGCTCGTGAAGAAATAGATCATCGCTTCGCCGATCGCGGTCACCGCGGCCGCGCCGCCGGCGAGAAGCACGAGATGAAGCGGGGTGACCTCGCCGTTGCGTCGGTAAAGGGCGCGGTACGCCAGCAGCCACATCAGGAACCCCGCCATCAGCACCGGCTCGTAGATGTTGAGCTTGGATTGGATGAAGAAATGCACGGCGGCGAGCACCGCGATGCCGTAGACCAGGCGGTGGATGCGGTGCCAGCGCCCGGAACCGAGCCGGCCTATGGCGGCGTCTGTCGAGGTCGAGGCGAGCGCGATCAGGCCCGCCAATCCAAGCGCGCCGATCGTGAGATAGATGCGCAAGACGATTTCGCTCGCCACCTTGAACAGGTCGAAATGTTGGTCGAGGACGTAAAGCGAAAAATGCAGGACGGCATAACCTGCGCATGCAACGCCCAGCGTGCGCCGCGCCAGAGTAATGCGAGGGTAATTGAGGATGCGCTGCGCCGGCGTGACCGCCAGCGTGATCAGCAGAAACCGCAGCGCCCAGTCGCCGGCCTGGTGGATGGCCTCGGTGACCGGGCGCGCGCCGAGCTCATCGGCGGCAGCCTGATAGGCAATCCAGAGCGCCGGTAGCACCGCCGCCACGAAGGCGACGATCTTCACCGGCGACCAGCGCCCGGACCTCTCGCGAAGAAATGGCATGGGTCACGCCCGCTCCAGCGACGGCGAAAATACAGGCAAGCGAGATAACGCCCAATCAAATGCGGCGCGCCCCGCCGTCACCGGCGATCACGATCTGACGAGGGAGATGGCATTTCAGCCGTCCACGCCCGCGTGCAAGCCGAAACCCGTGATCGGATCCGCTGGCGAGGCAGTGATCAGGCCTTGTTAACTTTCGATTTCCAGCGCGGGCGCCGATGAGCCCGGTTTGCTTGACTGCCCTCGCCGCACCCCATATAAGTGTCGGGCAACGAAGTGACGAAAGGGCGCGCGGATGCGCAACTTTATTGCTCAAGTGCTCGTAATCGTGCGCAGACGCACCGCCGCGGATGGCTAGGCCATCTGCGAACGTGGCGGTGCGCAAAGGGCCCTCGCGGCCCTTTTTGATTTTCTAGGTCGCAGACGGGTGGAGTTGACCATGAGCAAAGAAATGACCGGGGCGGAAATGGTGATCGAGGCGCTGGCCGATCAGGGGATCGAGCACCTCTTCGGCTATCCCGGCGGAGCCGTGCTGCCGATCTACGACGCCTTGTTCCAACAGCAGAAGGTCCAGCACATCCTGGTGCGGCACGAGCAGGGCGCCGTGCACGCGGCCGAAGGCTATGCCCGCTCGACCGGCAAGGTCGGCTGCGTGTTGGTGACCTCCGGTCCCGGCGCCACCAATGCCGTCACCGGGCTGACCGATGCGCTCATGGACTCGACCCCGCTCGTGTGCCTCACCGGGCAGGTGCCGACCCATCTCATCGGCAACGACGCATTCCAGGAATGCGACACGGTCGGCATCACGCGTCCCTGCACCAAGCACAATTATCTCGTGAAGAGCGTCGGCGAGCTGCCGCGCGTGCTGCACGAGGCGTTCCACATCGCCAAGAGCGGCAGGCCGGGCCCGGTCGTGGTCGACATCCCCAAGGACATCCAGTTCGCCAAGGGCGTCTACGCGCGGCCCAAGGACTTCCACCACAAGGGCTACCAGCCCAAGGTCAAGGGCGACCTCGACCGCATCAAGGCCGCGATCGAGCTGATGCGGCACGCCAAGCGTCCGCTGTTCTATACCGGCGGCGGCGTCGTCAATTCCGGTCCGGAGGCAAGCCATTTCCTGCGCGAACTGGTGAAGCTCACCGGCTTTCCCATCACCTCGACGCTGATGGGGCTCGGCGCCTACGCCGCCTCCGATCCGCAATGGCTGGGCATGCTCGGCATGCACGGCACCTACGAGGCGAACATGACGATGCACGACTGCGACGTGATGATCTGCATCGGCGCGCGTTTCGACGACCGCATCACCGGCCGCCTCGACGCCTTCTCGCCCGGATCGAAGAAGATCCACGTCGACATCGATCCGTCCTCGATCAACAAGAACGTCAAGGTCGACGTTCCGATCATCGGCGACTGCGCCCACGTGCTCGAGGACATGGTGCGGCTGTGGCGCTCCACCGCGATGCATGCCGACAAAGCGGCGCTCGCTGTCTGGTGGAAGCAGATCGACAAATGGCGGGCCCGCCAATCGCTCGCCTATAAGAACTCGAACGAGGTGATCAAGCCGCAATACGCCATTGGACGGCTCTACGAGCTGACCAAGGACCGCGACACCTACATCACCACGGAAGTGGGTCAGCACCAGATGTGGGCGGCGCAGTTCTACAAGTTCGAGCAACCGAACCGCTGGATGACCTCCGGCGGCCTCGGCACCATGGGCTACGGACTGCCGGCGGCGGTCGGCGTGCAGCTTGCGCATCCCAAATCGCTGGTCATCGATATCGCCGGCGAGGCTTCGGTGCTGATGACCATGCAGGAAATGTCGACGGCGGTGCAGTACGACCTGCCGATCAAGATTTTCATCATCAACAACCAGTACATGGGAATGGTGCGCCAGTGGCAGGAGCTGCTGCACGGCGGCCGCTACGCGCATTCCTATACCGAGGCCTTGCCCGACTTCGTCAAGCTCGCCGAGGCCTATCACGCCGTCGGCATCCGCTGCGAGCGCCCCGGTGACGTCGATGGCGCGATCCGCGAGATGATCAGCGTGAACAGGCCGGTGATCTTCGATTGCGTCGTCGATCCCAACGAGAACTGCTTCCCGATGATCCCCTCCGGCCGCGCCCACAACGAGATGCTGCTCGGCGACGCCACCGTGAGCGTCGAGGACGCCATCACCGAGGAAGGCAAGGTAATGGTGTGACATCGCAACGCCGCCGTCATGCGCAGGCAGAAGCGCGTCGAAGACGCGCGTGAACGCGCTTATGATCCGCGCATCCATCTTCTTCGCGCAGAGGACGGATTGCACCGGAACTCGGGCTTGCCCGAGTTCCGCGATCTTAAGTTGCCGCAAGTCGGGTAAACCCGACTTGCGGTGTCAAGCCCGGCAATGACGGCCTTCGCATAGGGAGTTCGCACGTGAACACCACCCATTACCCCGCCGCGACCGTCTCGGAGCAGGTCGAGACCCACACCTTGTCGGTGCTGGTCGACAACGAGCCCGGCGTGTTGGCGCGGGTGATCGGCCTGTTCTCCGGGCGCGGCTACAATATCGACTCGCTCACCGTCTCCGAAACCGAGCACGAGAAGCATCTTTCGCGCATCACCATCGTGACCCGCGGCACGCCCATGGTGATCGAGCAGATCAAGAACCAGCTCGATCGGCTCGTGCCGGTGCACCGGGTGGTCGACATGACCGTCGCCGGGCCGCACATCGAGCGCGAGCTCGCCATGGTCAAGGTGCGCGGCAAGGGCGATCACCGCATGGAGGCGTTGCGGCTGGCCGATGCCTTCCGCGCCCGCGTGATCGATGCTTCGACCGAGAGCTTCGTGTTCGAGATCACCGGCGCGAGCGACAAGATCGA
>JBKOXY010000514.1:0-6730 GCA_046725125.1 Pseudomonadota bacterium
CTGATGCCCTATGCGCAGCCGTATTTTACGCGGTGGCACGCCGCTCCGCCGCGAGCGCGCTGGCTCGAACCTGAATACCGCGATTGAACCCGAGTTGAGGAGAAAACAATGACAACAAAGAAATACGAGACGGTCCTGATCGAGAAGCAGGACGGCATCACTTGGCTGATCATGAACCGGCCGGACAAGCGCAATGCCATGAGCCCGCAGCTCCACCTCGACATGGACGAGGCGTTGGCCGAGCTCGCGGTCGATCCGCAAACCCAGGTCCTCGTGCTCACCGGTGCCGGCGAAGCCTTCTGTGCCGGGCAGGACATCAAACTCTATTTCCGCGCCAACGATGACGCGCCGGCGGCCAGGGCGAAGGCTCGCCACGCTTCCAATCAGTGGCGCTGGCAACGGCTCTCGACCTTCCCGCAGCCGACCATCGCCATGGTCAATGGCTACTGCTTCGGCGGCGGTTTTACCCAGGTCTGCGCCTGCGATTTCGCGATCGCGGCGGACGAGGCGCTGTTCGGCCTCTCCGAAGTGAACTGGGGCATTCTGCCCGGGGGCATCGTGTCGTGGAACGTCGCGCAGACTTTGAATTTCCGCGACGGTATGTATTACGCGCTCACCGGCGACACCTTTGACGGCAAGAAGGCGAAGGAAATCGGGTTCGTCAACTTTTCTTATCCCAAGGCCAAGCTGAAGGATGAGACCATCAAGCTCGCCAAGAAGCTGATGGAGAAGAGCCCGACCGTCCTGCGCTATACCAAGGAAGCGCTGCGCGCCGTGCGCTTCATGAACGAGCCGCAGGCGGCGGACTACCTCAACGCCAAGAGCGAGGCGTTGCGCTTTGTCGACAAGGAAGACAGCCGCAGCCAGGGCATGAAGCAGTTCCTCGACGACAAGACCTATCGTCCGGGCTTCGGCGCCTTCAAGCGCCAGAAGGCGACGCGGGCGTAGGCGCGCGTGTGCTGCGACCCGCTCATCGCTTGGCTTTGTCTCTCCTCAGTTGCGCCCGGCGCGCTTGCGTGGCCGCGCGATCGATGACCCACGAGCGCGCCGCCCGCTCGAGCACCACGCCATAGTCGCGCTCCGCCGCTGCCCTTGAAACGAGCCCCTCCCGCACGTCGGCGAGTACGCGCTCCGCGTCGCGCGCGAGCGGATCGCCATGCCCGCCGCCGCCTGGGGTGTCGAGCCGGAAGATATCGCCGGTACGCAGCGGGTAATCGGCGTAGCGCGTGGGCAAGCGCTTTGCCGCAGGGGTCTCCGGGTTGACCCAGAGGTCGCCGCGGCGGCCGTTGCCGCCGCCGGCGCAGCCGTTCGGGGGGATCAGATGCCTCATAGAGCGGATCGAGAAGCGCGCATCCGCGAGATTGAGGTATTCGCGGCGGATGCCGAGCCCGCCGCGGAACTCACCCGACCCGCCGGAATCCGTTATCAGTTCGAAGCGCGTGAGGCGGGTAGGAAATTCGCTCTCGATGATCTCGACCGGCGCGATCTTGGCATTGCTTTGATTGACGGTGATGCCGGAAGCCCCGTCCTTGCCCGCACGCGCGCCGGCGCCGCCGGCGATGATCTCGTATTGCACATAACCCTTGCCGGTGTAGGTGTCGCGGCCGCCGAGAATGATGGAGCGGCTGCCGCTGCCGTCGGCACGCACCTTGCTCGGCACCACATGGCTCATGGCGTCGAAGATAGCGTCCACCAGCGCATGGATGGTGGGATTGTAGGTGTTGACCGGCGCGGGGAAGCGCGGGTTGAGCACGCTGCCGTCGCGCGCCGCCAAGGTGAAGCCGCGAATGAGGCCGCTAGACACATACATATTCGGATCGATCAGCGAGATCAGCGCGTAGGCGCAGGCCGCTTGCACCAAGGGCGGGCGGATATTGGCGGGACCCTTGGTCGCGTCCGCCGAGCCGCTGAAATCGAAATGAAGCTTGTCTCCGCGCTTTTCTATGACCACGTGGATGCGCACCGGCTGTTCCAGGTCGATGCCGTCATCGTCGACGAACCGTTCTGCTTCGAAACGCCCGTCCTCCCATTCGGCGATCGCTGCCTTGAGCTTTCGTTCCGACATG
The DNA here is from genome assembly GCA_046725125.1 of Pseudomonadota bacterium. Classification (GTDB taxonomy): domain Bacteria; phylum Pseudomonadota; class Alphaproteobacteria; order Rhizobiales; family Xanthobacteraceae; genus VAZQ01. The sequence goes on from JBKOXY010000514.1 coordinate 2,067, forward strand.
TCGAGTAGGCGATCGAAGCACGCGAGGATGTCCCGCTTGCCGAACTTGCCGACGAGTTCGCCGAGCCGCTTCTCGCCCAGTCGGTCGGCGCCGAGCTGTCCGCGGATGTCGCCGAGCACGAGTTCCGGCGTGCGGCTGTTGGCGCCGATGAGCCGCTCGATGTCGCCGTTGGGCCGGTAGGCGCTTTGGTAGCGCACGGCGGGCAGGTGCAGGCCCTCGTTGAAGACCTCTCGCGCCTGGCCCGAACAGCTTCCCGGCACCGGCCCGCCGATGTCGCTCTTGTGTGCGATCGAGCCGCAGAAGCCGAACAGCTCGCCGTCGACGAAGACCGGCGTGATGACCGCGATGTCCGGCGCGTGGGGGCTGCCGCCATGGTAGGGGTGATTGATGATGAAGGCGTCGCCTTGCGCGATGCTGTCGCCGAACACATCGATGACGGCGGCGGTGCAGGCCGGAAATGCGCCGATGTGCAGTGGCAACACCACGTGCTGCGCCACCACGTCGCCCTTCGCGTTCATCAGCGCGCAGGACGCATCCTGCGATTCGCGCACGATGGTGGAGAAGCCGGTGCGGAACAGCGAATTCTGCATCTCCTGCACGATGCCGGAGAGGCTCGCCTTCACCACTTCGAGATCGACCGCGTCGATGGCCATTGCTTCTTCGTCCTCAGGCGTCGCGTTCGACCGCACTGGTCATCCTGTACTCGTCGCGGCGGTCCACGCCTTTTGGTTCCGCCAAGATGCAAGTCGTGGATTGCCCGAACGAATTCGACGATGGCGGCAAGGGGTGCATCGAGTCCGTCACATGTCCTGCGTCACGATCAGGTTCTTCCATTCGTCGACCCGCCCGATCTGGCCCGGACGGATCACGGTCGTGCAGTCGAGCTGCGCGAGGATCGCCGGTCCCGCAAGGCTCGAGCCCACGTCGAGCTGTTCGCGCTGATAGATCGGGCAGTCGAACTCCGCGCCATCGAAGCGCGCGCGTTGCATGCCCCGCCGCGCATCCGCCAATGCTGCGCCGGTGCGCGCGAATTTCGGCAGCTCGACCGGCGGCACGAGGCCCACGCCGCGCACGCGATAGGACACGATCTCGACCGGCTCCTCCGGCGCCATATGACCGAACATACTCCCGTGCTGATGATCGAAGCTGATGCGCAGCTCGTTCAGGTCGGCGGCCCGCAACGGCTCGGCCCGGCAGGCGACGGCGATCTCGTAGCCCTGGCCGGCGTAGCGCATGTCGAGCGCCCGTTCGATGCGGATGTCGTGGCGCGCGAAACCATCGCTGCGCAATTCCTCGCGCGCTTGTGCCGCCAGCCGCTCGAACACGTCATTCACAGCTTCGGGCTTAACTTCGCTCAGCGGCGCCATCTTCGACTGGATGTAATCGTGCTTGACGTCGGACATCAGCAAACCGATCGCCGAAAATACGCCGGGATAAAGCGGCACGATGACGCCGGCCATACCGAGATCGCGCGCGATGCGGCTGGCATGCACCGGCCCCGCTCCGCCGAAGGCGAGCAACATGAAATCGCGCAGGTCGTGCCCGCGCATGGTGGAGATCGCCTTGATCGCCTCTTCCATCTTCACGTCGATGACGCGCACGACGCCCTCCGCCGCATCGGCTATGCCAAGGCCGAGCGGGCGCGCGACCTTGGCCTCGATCGCAGCACGCGCCTTAGTCGCGTCGAGGCGCATCCGTCCGCCGAGGAAATTGTCTTCGCCGAGATAGCCCAGCACCAGGTTGCAATCGGTGATGGTCGGCGTGTCGCCGCCGCGCCCGTAGCAGGCCGGCCCTGGCACGGCGCCCGCGCTCTGGGGCCCGACTTGCAGCACGCCGAAGCGGTCGACCGCCGCGACGGTGCCGCCGCCGGCGCTGACCGTGTTGATGTCCAGCATGGGCACGGCGAGGTCGCGCCCTTCGATCTTTCCACGGCTCGACAGCAGAGCTTCGCCGTCTTTGATCAATGCGACGTCGCAGGACGTTCCGCCCATGTCGAAGGTGATGATGTTGCGCAAGGCGTTCACGCGGCCGGCGAGCACGCCCGCCGTGACGCCGCCGGCGGGACCAGACAACACGGTGGTGACGGCGCGGCGTGCCGCGGCGGCAAACGTCGCCATCCCGCCGTTCGACTGCATGACGTATTTGCGCCGAGTGGCGATCCCGGCGCCGCACAGGCGGCGGTCGAGTTGCGCGATATAGCGCGCGAGGATCGGCTGCAGATAGGCGTTGATGACGGTGGTGCTCAGCCGATAATACTCGCGGATCTGCGGCAGCACCTCGGATGACAGCGAGATGCTGCAGTCCGGTATTTCCTGGACGATGATCTCCCGCACGCGCGCTTCGTGCTCGGGATGCAGAAACGAGAACAACAGGCACACCGCGATCGACTCGACGTTCTGCGCCGCGAGCTCGCGCACGGTTGCGCGCAACGCCGTCTCGTCGAGCTCGCGCAGCACGTTACCGCGGAAATCGACGCGCTCCTTCACTTCGCCGGTCAGGCTCTGCGGCACCAGCGGCGCGGGTTTGTCGTACATGACGTCGAAGATCGCGGTGCCGTACGGCCGGGCCTGCTCGCCCACGGGGTAGATGCCGGGAAATCCCTCCGTCACCAATAAGCCGGTCCTGACGCCTTTGCCTTCGAGCAGCGCGTTGGTCCCGACCGTGGTGCCGTGGCAGAAATAGCCGATATCGGCGGCCTCACCAGCCGTTGCCAACAGCGCCTCGATGCCGGCAAGGATCGCGCGGGATGGCTCGTCGGGCGTCGAGGGCAGCTTGGCGATCGACAGCTCGCCGGTTTCTTCGTTGAGATAGACGAAATCCGAAAATGTCCCTCCGGTATCGACCGTGACGCGGTAGCGAGCCATACGATGATCGGTTCCAGCCGGGAGCGAGCAGTGCCCGCTATAAGGACATGACCCGCGTCAAAGGACAATATCGCGGGCTGATGGCGTCCGCCCCGCGCCGCGCGTGACGGGACGAGAGGGCGACTTGGATCGCGACGATCTCGCGGGGCGAACGTAAGAGCGAAGAATGCCAGTTGTAATCGGTCCTCGATCGAGATGACATAGCGGGAGGCGCAGATCGGAGTGCACATGTCAGGACACGTCCTCACCGAAGCGAAAACCGCGAACTCAGCCGAGGCGCCGCGCATCGCGGCGGCGGCGTTGGCGACTTTCATCAAGCGCGCCTTCGAGGCTGCCGGCCTTCGGTCCGAAGACGCGGACGTTGTCGCCGATCTGATGGTCGAGGCCGATTTGCGCGGCAGCGATACCCACGGCGTCATCCGTCTGCCGCTCTATCTGCGGCGCCTCAAGGCGGGCGGGATCAAGGCACGTCCTGATATCCGTATCGCGCGGGAGCGGCCGGCCACCGCTCTCGTCGACGGCGACAACGGCATCGGCCACCTCGTCATGCGCTTTGCCGCCATGACGGCGATCGAGAAGGCGAAAGGCGCAGGCGTCGCCTGGGTGGGCGCGCGTATGAGCAACCACGCGGGCCCGGCGGCGCTCTACGCCATGATGCCACTCGCCCACGACATGATCGGGCTCTATCTCGCGGTCGGCAGCAACAACCATCTGCCGCCCTGGGGTTCGACCGAGAACCTGCTCGGCACCAATCCCATCGCAATCGCCGTTCCGGCCGAGGAAGAGCCGCCGATCGTGCTTGACATGGCGCCGACGGTCGCCGCCTTCGGCAAGGTGCGCTTGAAGATGCAGCGCGGCGAGGAGATGCCGGTCGGCTGGATGATCGGCCGCGACGGCAAGCCGCTCACCGATCCCAAGCGCGCGGAGCAAGGCCTGCTGCTGCCGATCGGCGACTACAAAGGCTATGGGCTGAGCCTGATGGCGGGGCTGCTGGCTGGAACGCTCAATCAGGCGGCGTTCGGGCGCGAGGTCGTCGATTTCGTCAAGGAGCAGGGCAAGGCCACCAATACCGGCCACGCCATTGTTGCGGTGTCGGTCGAGGCGTTCGCGCCGGCGGCGGCATTCAAGCGCCAGGTTGATGCCGCGATCCGCGCCATGCGCGGCGCGCAACGCTTGCCCGGAGTCGAGCGCATCTGGCTGCCCGGGGAGCAAAGCCATCTCAAGCGGCAAGATCGCGCCAAGAACGGCATTCCCATGCCCAAGCCACTGCGCGACAGTCTCGAGATGGCGGCGCGAGATCTCGGCATCGCGCCGCTTGGTTGATGTGGCGGAAGCGATCGCTCGATGTCACCGCCCGCGCAAGCGGATGATGACGTACGCAGCTCGAGCATGCGAAAGGTGGCGCCGATTTCCGGCCGTCTGTGATGGATGAGGCTCATGCCAGATCGTAAGCCAGTAGGCCTTATCGGCGCCGGCCTGTTGGGCCAGGCGTTTGCGCATCGCCTGCTCGAGGCCGGCTTCGAGCTCGTTGGGTTCGACGTCGATTCCGCCAAAACCGCCAAGCTCGCGGAGCTTGGCGGCCGGCCTGCTTCGTCCGTCGCCGATCTCGCGCGGCGTTGCGATCCCATCGTGCTCGCGGTGTTCACCACAGACCAGGTCGAAGCGGTCGCCGAAAGCGAATTGTTGCCCGCGCTAGGCGACGGCTCCGGCAAAATCATCCTGTGCGCAAGCACCTGCGATCCCGACCGCATCGCCGCGCTGGGCAAGCGCGTTGCGGCGCGCGGGCTGCGCCTGCTGGAA
>JBKOXY010000148.1:0-18055 GCA_046725125.1 Pseudomonadota bacterium
TGAGCGCTTCGTCGGCGGATTCGCCGATTCCTGCCTCTATTTCGGGCCGTTCGGCGCCGCCAGCCGCGTGAAGCTCGTCAACAATCTGCTCGTGGCCATCAACATCGCCGCGACCGCGGAAGCGATGGCGCTGGGCTTGAAGGCCGGCGTCGACGTCGATCTGATGATCAAGGCCATCACCACCGGCAGCGGCGGCTCGACCCAGTTCGGCATCCGCGCGCCTTGGATGGCGCAGCGGCGCTTCCTTCCCGCGCAAGGCACGGCGCCCGCATTGCAGCACTACTTCGACATGATCGGCGAGTTCGCCGCCAGCGTGGGCGTTGCCACGCCCATGCTCGACCGCGCGGTCGAGCTCTACGATAAGTTCATGGAGATGGATTTCGGCGAGAAGGATGTCGCCGCCATGGTCGACGTCGTCAGCGCGCTGCCGCGCTCCAAGGCCTGATGTTCAACGGGAAACAAGCAACAACGGAGGTCCCCATGATCCGCGTCAAGAAGATCGCCCACGCCGTTTACGAAATGCCCGACGTCGACAAGCAGACCGAATATTACACCGAGGTGCTCGGCCTCACGGTGACCGACAAAGGCAAGGACGCCGTCTATCTCGCCTCGACCGTCGACCATCACTCGGTGGTGTTGCGCAAGGGCTCGCAGGCGAAATGCGTGCGCCTGGGCTTCCAGATCGCGCCGGAGGACGATCTCGGCGCGTTCGAGAAACAGGTCCAGGGCCACGGCATCAAGACCCAGCGCCGGAAGGATCCCGAGCCCTCGATCTCGGACATGGTCACGTTCGAAGACCCGAAGGGAACGGTGATGGAGGTCTTCAAGCGCGACGCCTTCTCGGGCCAGCGCTTTCCGACCAAGGGAATCGTTCCGCACAAGCTCGGCCACGTCGCGTTTTTCGTCACCGACGTCAAGCACGTGACGAAGTTCTATTGCGACGTGCTCGGCTTTCGCGAGTCAGACTGGATGGCGGATTTCTTCTCGTTCCTGCGTTGCGGCCGCGACCACCACACCATCAATCTGATGCAGACCGACGCGAACCGGCATTTTCACACCGCATTCGAGTTGCGCGATTGGGCCCACCTGCAGACCGCGTGCGATTTTCTCAGCCTCAACGGCTACAAGCTGATCTGGGGGCCGGGCCGGCACGGCATCGGCCACAACCTCTTCGCCTATCACCGCGCGCCGAACGGATTGATCACCGAGCTGTTCGCCGAGCTCGATCAGGTGAACGAGGAGCTCGGCTATTTCGAGCCGCGGCCGTGGCACCGCGACCATCCGCAGAAACCGAAAGTGTGGCCCAAGGACCCATCGGCTTCGAATCTGTGGGGCATCACGCCGCCGGACGAGATGATGAAATAGGCGGCCGTGAGCATGATACGGCGTCGACACGTCTATCACGTGGCGGGATACGACCCGATCGACGCCAGCGCGCAATACCGGCGGTTCGCGCGCCAGCTCGACGTGTTCCGACGCACCTGGAACGTCGACGCCACGTTGTCCGCGCTCGAGCAGTCGAACGCGCAGTCGCGCGCCTGGTGGACCGTCAGCGCGCGGGCTGCCAACTGGCAGGTCGAGGCGGTGCACGAAGCGCTGCTGTGGGACGACATCGTGCGCGGCGATTTCGCCCGACCGTTCCCGGTGCGGCTCTTCAAGGCCGCGCGCGCATATCTCGACTTCGTCGTTACCGGCACGATGTTTCGCTACATCATCGCGAACCAGCGCTACACCACCTTTTTCCTGTTTCCGATGCTTTCGCTCGTTTTGTTCGCCGCCGGTGGATGGCTCGCCGCGCGTCTATTGACCGCGTTCCTCGGCCTCGAAGGCCTCAGCGCCGCCGCCGTCGGCGTGCCAGTTGGGATCGCTGTCTTTCTCGTGCTGCTGCGCTGGCCCGGACGGCGCTGGCGCGTGCAGCAACTGCTCGACGATTGGATCTGCGCCCACGACTACATTCACGGCCGCCGGCCGGACATCGATGCGCGCCTCGATCGTTTTGCCGAGACGCTGCTCGCGCGTGCGCGTGAGGGCGCGGTGGACGAAATCGTGGTCGTCGGCCACAGCCTCGGCGCGATGCTCGTGCTCGATGTGCTCGTCCGCGCCCTGGCGCGGGACGCCGATTTCGGCCGTCGCGGCGCGGCTATTTCCGTGCTCACCATCGGCGCAACCATCCCGAAATTCGCGCTGCACCCGCGCGCGCAGGGTCTCCGCCGCAAGATCGCGCGCATCGTGGCCGAGCCCTCGGTCGCCTGGGTCGAATATCAATCGCGCGCCGATGCCATCAGCTTCTACAAATTCGATCCGGTCTCGCTGCGGCACATTCCCGACGACCGGCTCGACGGCAAGCCGGTGATCCGACGCGTGCAGATCCACGATATGCTGCTGCCCGAAACGTTTGCGCGCGCCCGCCGCAGCGTTTTGCGACTGCACTATCGCTCGGTCATGGCCAACGACAGGCGCGCGCCTTACGATTATTTTCTGATGGTGTGCGGCCCGGTCCCATTCAGCGACTGGACGCTATCGCCGCTGGGGTTCCTGGATTTTATCGCGCAGGACGGCGCGTGCCGCGACCCGTCGCGGCCGCGCACCATGGTGGCGCACCCGTCACTATGACGCTCATTGTCGCCAAGGCAATCTGGATTGTCGGCGTCGTCGGCTGGTGCATCATCCGATACCCTCATGGCCGTCGCGCGCGGCGCACGCCGAAAGTGCGGCGCAGCGATCGCGGCCGCGAAATCGTGCTGATGGCAATCTCGGCCACCGGGCTGGGCGTGCTTCCTTCGATTTACGTCATCGCTAGCGCGCCGGCTTTCGCCAATTACGCCCTCCGGCCATGGCAGCCGTGGCTCGGCGCCGCGGTGTTCGCGGCCGCCCTTTGGCTGTTCCACCGCACGCACAAGGATCTCGGCCGCAATTGGTCGGTGACGCTGGAAGTGCGCGATCAGCACACCTTGGTGACGAACGGCGTCTACAGCCGCGTGCGGCATCCGATGTATTTGGCGTTCTGGCTGTGGGCGGTGGCGCAGGCCTTGCTGCTACCGAATTGGATCGCAGGACCGGCCGGCCTGATCGGCTTCGGCACGCTGTTCTTTCTGCGCGTCGAGCGCGAGGAGGCGCTGATGACCGAGACCTTTGGCGACGAGTACCGCCGCTACATGGCCCGCACCTCGCGCATCTTACCCGGGATCTATTAGCGGCATCGCCCCTGCTTCACGCGTGGGCTTCGGCCCTCGCGGGTTTGTGGGCGTGGGTGAGCTGGTCGATCTTATGCGCATGCGCCACAGCCTGGCGCGCGGCATCGCTGTGGGTGAACAGTTCGAGCTTCTCGGTCTCGTCCTCGGTCACGGGTGTCATCGCCAGATCGGTGTATTTGTACCGATTCGGGTCCCTCTGCAGGCGCCGGTTGGTCCGGTGCAGCCACAGCAACAGGCGCACCGCACGGGAATATTTGCTCATGAAGTCCCACGCGAATTTCGGATAGAACGACCAGATCGGCTCGATCGGCATTCCGGGACGGCGATCGCGCCGATATTTCCGGCGCAGCAGACCGCCTTGCAGCGGGTGGGCATTTTCTAGCGGCACCGACGAGCAGAACAGGAATACGAAACTCACGAGGCGCGACATGCTGCAGCTGGTGGCGGCGCCGCGCCGCAGGATCGTTTCCATGTGCTCGGGCGTGTAATACATCTCCCAGGCCGAGCGGTAGACCTGCTCCCACTCGTCCTTGCTCATCTTGGGATGATGCGAGACGGCGTGCTCGCCGTCGTAGAGGTTCATGTCCTCGTGCATCCACTCCCCTTTCTGCCACAGGACCTTGTGGTCCTCCGACCCCGGGAGCGGGGTCAGGCAGAAGAATTCGAGGATGTCGAGCGGCAGCTCCTTCTGGATGATCGCGATGTCTTCGCGGATCGATTCGGGCGTGTCGAAGGGAAATCCGAGGATATAGCCGGCCGTGGTGATCGCCCCCGCGTTCTTCCAGGCGAGCAGCATCGCGCGGTATTCCGTAATCTTGTTCTGGCGCTTCTTCGCCGCGAGCAGGTTTGCCGCATTGATGCTTTCGAGGCCGACCAGCACGCGGTTGGTGCCGGCGCGGGCGGCTTTCTCGATGAAGTTGGGAATCTTGTGGCACAGCGTGTCGACCTGGACCATCAGCCGAATGTTCATGTTCTCGCGTTCGCGCAGCGCGATGATCCGGTCGAAGATCGGCTCCCAATCCTTGTTGCGGGCGAGATTGTCGTCGGTGATGAAGAAGTGCCGGATGCCCTCGACATAGTGCTCGCGGATCGTCCGCTCGACGTCGTCGGCCGAACGGCGCCGCGATTTCCTGCCCTGCACGTTGATGATGGTGCAGAACGAGCACTGATAGGGACAGCCGCGGCCGGCATCGAAGCTGGCCAAGGCCTGGAAGGTTTTTCTCAAATGCTCGACGGGGAGGATCGGGGTCGGCTCCGATTCGAGCGACGGCAGGTCCTTGAGGTAGTTGTAGATCGGCTCGAGCGTGCCGTTCGCTGCGTCCTGCAGGATGCGGTCCATCCGCCCTTCCAGCTCGCCGGCAAACAAGCTGACGCCCATGTCGAGCGCTTGCTTAAGGTTGTCCGGCATTTCCGGCAGCATGGCGAGACAGCCGGATACGTGAAATCCGCCAATCATCACCGGCACGCCCGCCGCGCGGAACGGGCGGGCGATATCGAGCGCGCGGGGGTACTGATTCGACTGCACGCCGACGATTCCCAACAAGCCGAACCCGCCGTGGCGGCGAAACCGAGCGAGCAGCTGCCCGATTTTGACGCGCGTGTGGATCTCGTCGATCACCGCGATGTCGATGGCGGTGTCGTCTCCGAGCACAGCCCGTTGCGCCGAATCGCGCCCCAGGCTGTAGAGAACCGCCAGCGTGTTCGAGGGGACGTACGCGCGCACCCACTGGATGACGTAGCCATCGTCGTCGTAATGCGACGGCTTGATCAGAACGAGCTGGAAGCGCCGCTTTGGCTGCGCCAATGCACCCACCATGCCGATAAATCCCGCTCCCCGCCGACGCGCCGGAGATGCATACATCAATCGCAGCAACTTTAACATGGCAGTGCGCTGCGAAAAAGGCCGGAACTCGCGGTAAATTTGGAGGCGGACCGCGGGCAAGACCCTGTCGCGGATCGGAAAAGTTCCGCGTTGCCGGGGCTCGCTGCTCCAACGCAAAAGCGGAGGCGTTCACGCCTCCGCTCTAAGCTGCGCTAACCTCAGTCAGCGACGTGTCAATAGCTGGCCGATGCGTATCCAGAGGTCGCAGGCTTCTGCGCCGAAGCGGAGGGCTTGGAAGAGGCCTGCGCGACCGCGGGACTCGACATATAGCGCCGTCCGCCATTGAGCTCCTTGAGACGGTTGACCCAGTCCTCCGGGTACAACAAGTGATTCCCGGGAACCTTCAGGCCCATGTATCGCGCAATGTCCTGGATGAACGCGACACAGTTATAGGTGGCGGCGTTCCACAGCGGCGAGGTCGACTGTAGACGCTTGATGTAGGCGAACACCCGCTGTGCCTCGGCCTCGTTCATGTAGATGCGGTAGCTCGCGGTCAAATACTCGTCGTCGAGGTCGCCGTAACTCTTGCCCGTTTCGGACGGGACCGGCAGAACGTGCCCGATGATATAGGGAATGACGCTCTCGGAAGCGGGATGGAGGCCGGCGACTTCAATCTGCTTCTGGTCGGCGCGTCCATACCACACGAAGGCATGGCCATAGCTGGCGGCGGTCCGCGCGCGGAAATCGACGTAATAGACGCCCCTGGTCGCTGTCTGCGGCTTGGCGCTGGTCGGCGTCGCGGCGGCTTTGTCCTGCGCGCTGGCCGCCTGAATTTGCAGCCCCGCGGCGAGCGCGACGGCATACAAGCCCACCCTGAAGGCGAGGCCGCGCCTCTTCGTCCGGAGATGTCGCATTGGTGGCTCCCCTAATCATGATCACTTCAGCAACGGCTGAAGCGGTCGGCGCTTTGCACTGCTGGAGACAATGTCCGGGGGGTGCTCGCGACGATTCTGCGCGCGAGCACCCCGTCGGTGACACTGTGAGTTAGCCCTTGGTCACAACGGGCTGTGGATATTTGCCGACTGGATACTTGCCGACCGGATATTTGCCGATCGGAGCCTTGCCAACCGGAGGCGCCGGAGGCGGCGGCTCCTTACGCGGCAGGTCGGCGGCGGCGGCAGCGCTCAGCATGGCCAAGGATGCAGCCGTAGCGAGTACAACGATCTTCATCATGACTATTCCCCTTGTGTCTGGCAGCATCGCCTTCCGGAAGCCCCAGAGATGAAGCAACCGAAGAGGGACGCCCCCCTCTTTCCATCACCACTTAGCCAGAGCGGTTTCCACCGCTGCACGATTAACGATGCTCTAACCGCACTCACGACACAACCAAAAAGCGCCTGTAACGCCTGCACCGTTGATCCTTTTCGGGAGAGTGTTGCACGAATAGCACGCACTCGAGCCGCAGAAGCCGTCCGGATCGCGGTTTTGCAAACGACGGTACCTGAATCCGGCCTTGCGGCGGTCAGCGGGCCGCTTTTCGGTGATGTTTTACGAGGGACCTGAAGCCAGCCTCGATTCGAATTTTCTTCAAAATTTCTCGAATCGGCAGCTCTGCAATCCGGCACACGGTGCGATAGGAACGGAAGGCCCGGTTGCGTCCACGGATGAGGCCGTATTTGGGCGGTTCTGGGTCGCTGACATGGAGGATGCCGCATTCTCGGACTCGACCGCGATTCGGGCATGCGCCTTCAGGCATCACCGATGATGCCGTGACCTCTTGGTCAGGCGGACGCGGCAAATCAGCCGCCTGTGATGAAGAGGGTGTCGCGCCGTAGCGGGCCGCGTTAGACTTTGCCGATGCGACCAGAAGCGCGAAGCGCCAAGCGGTCGCTGCCGTCACCGGCGCGGGCGGAGGAATCAGCCGATGTTTGCCACCACACGACGCGCCGTTTCGTGCGCCTTGCTCGCAATTTTGTTCGCCGTCGTCCTGGGCGCCATGGCGCCGGCGCGCGCGGCCGATCCGATCAAGGTCGGCTTTAGCATGGCGCTGACGGGCGCGGTTGCGCCCAATGGCAAGCAAAATCTCCTGGCGCTGGAAATTTGGCGCGACGACGTCAACGCCAAAGGCGGACTCTTGGGACGTCCCGTCGAGCTCGTTTATTACGACGACCAGAGCAATCCCAACAACGTGCCCGGCATCTACACCAAGCTCATCAGCGTCGACAAAGTCGACCTGCTGATCGGGCCCTATGCCACCAACATGATCGCGCCGGCAATGCCGGTGATCATGCAGGCAAACAAGATGACGATCGGCATGCTCGGCGTGAACGTCAATCGCCAATTCAACTATTCGAGATATTTCTCGATGGTGCCGGGCGGCGATGAAGGGACGCTGGCCTTTTCGAGGGGTTGGTTCGAGATTGCGGCCGCGCAGACGCCGAAGCCCAAGACCGTGGCGCTGATCGCGGCCGACGCCGAATTCGGCAAGACCGCCTGCGACGGCGCGCGCGAGAATGCCAAGGCCGGCGGCTTCGAAATCGTCTACGACAAGAGCTATCCCCCGGGCACCACCGACATGGTGCCGATCGTGCGGGCTATTCAGGCGACCAATCCGGATCTCGTTTTCGCCTGCGCCTATCCGCCCGATACGGTGGGGATCGTGCGCGGCGCGAACGAGATCGGCTTGAACACGAAGATGTTCGGCGGGGCGATGATTGGTCTGCTCGCCACGCCGATCAAGGTGCAGCTCGGCCCGCTGATGAACGGCTTGGTCATCATGGAAAGTTTCATCCCCGCGCCGACGCTCGATTTCCCGGGCCTCAAGGCGATGCTGGACAAATATCAGGCCAAGGCGCCCTCGCTCGGCATCGATCCCTTGGGCTATGGGTTTACGCCCTTCGCCTACGCCGCCGGTCAGGTGCTGGCGCAAGCGGTCGAGGCGACGAAAAGCCTCGACCACGACAAGCTCGCGAACTACATCCATGCCCACAAATTCTCGACCGTGGCCGGCGAAATCGCATTCGGGAAGGACGGCGAATGGACGAAGTCACGGCAGTTCTTCACCCAATTTCAGGGCGTGAGCGGGAACGATCTCGCGCAGTTCCGCGATACCACGCACCAGGTGATCCTGTGGCCGCCGGAATATAAGACCGGCAACATCATCTATCCCTACCAAGACGCAAAGAAGAAATAGGACCGAATTTCGGTTGGCCCCGCTACGGCAGGTCGGTGCGCGACGGTGAGCGCGCGCCGCCCGGCCATCGCTCATGGGTGAGGGGAACGGTCAGCCGCGCATGCAATCCCTCCGCTGCGAAGGATTGCTCCACCTGGCCGTTGAGCTGACGTTCGATCACCATGTTGATCAGCCGCGAGCCGAAACCCGCTCGCCGCGTCCGCCTGGGCGCGGGCCCGCGGCTTTCCTTCCAATCGAGGACGAGGGTGAGGCCTTGCTGCGTACGCGTGACCGACCAGGACAGCACGACGCGGCCGGACGCGCTCGAAAGGCTGCCGTGCTTGCTGGCATTGGTCGCAAGCTCGTGCACCGCCATGCTGAGCCCGAAGGTCGGATCGGGCTCGAGGAAGACGTTGGGTCCGCTGAACGAGATGCGGTCGAGGAACGGAGCGAGCAGCGTGTTGAGCAGCTCGCTGAGCGAGGTTGATTTCCAGCCGCCCTCGGTAATGAGGCGATGGGCATTCGCCAGCGCCAGAACGCGGGCCTCGTATTTGGCCACAAGGTCGGCGACACCGCGCGAATTCTTGGCGGTCTGCGAGAACAGGGCAAGCAACTGTGAAAAGAGGTTGCCGGAGCGGTGGCGCAACTCACGGATCATCAGTTCATGGCGTTGATCCAGTTGCCGGCGCTGGATGGCGCCTGCCACCACGTTCGCAACCGCCGCGAGAAATGCCACGTCGTAGTCGTTGAACTTGCGCCGCTTAGCCGTGTGCGCGCCGAGCACGCCGTAGGCGCGGCCATCGCGCCCCGCGATCGGCGTGGTGAGCCCGCTCACGACACCGTGCTGTTTCAGCAGCGGCGCGCCCGTGAACCTGGTCTCCGACGCCAGATCCTCCACGATCACCGGGCGGCCGGACGCGAGCGTATAGCCGGCTTGCGTGTCGCGGCCGGTCGAAACGTTGGCGGTGCCGACCAGCCCCGCTTGCCAGCCGATGCCGGCCCTGAGCAGGAGCTCGGCATCGCCCGGGACCAGTTCGAGTATTTTCGCCATTTCGACGTCGAGAATCTCGCCGACAGTGGTGACCACTTCGTTGAGGAATTTCTGCAAGTCGCCTTCGGTCAGCGCCCGTTCGCCGAGCCGCGCGAGGGTCTCCTGCTGGCGCGCACGGACACGAACCTCGCGATTGACGCGCAGGCGTTCGGTCACGTCTCGGCACATGCCGAGCAGTTGCACCGCCGTGCCGTCCTGCACGATGGCGGTGACTGAGGCTTCGAACCAGCGCTCCTCGTGCTCCGATCGTCCCGGCAGGCGGTACTCCAGACGACACGGCTCGTGCGTCTGCAAGGTTTTGCAGATCGCCGCCAGCACGCCTGTCGCGTCCTGCGCTTCCAAGTCCTGCGGGACGATCGAGAGCGTGCCCTCGAGAGTGCCCTCGGGACGGCCGTGGAAGTCTTCGAGGTTGGTCGACCATGCCATCTGATGGGATCGAAGATCCCACGACCATAGGCCGACGCGGCCGGCATCGAGCGCCGATCGAAACGACTCAAGATCGGAAGGGGAAGGCGACGCTCGTTCGCAAACAGGAGTGTCGCCCGTTTCACCTTTGTCTTGCGCTTGAGGCACTTTCACATCCACGGTGCGACGGTTCTATTTGATCCGCAGCGGAGGTTCCGGGCGCGCTGGCAACGCAGCAGTTCGCCGACGAGGGGACCGTGCATGCGAATTCTTCCTTCGGGTCCGGTTGAGTCAAGCGTTGGCTCGGGGCTTGCAAGTAGCCTTTCTTGTTGCGTGCACGCGTGAGACGTCGAGGACGACCACAGCGGATTCATTCACTTGGTACTGCCTGCGGCGCGGCTGGTTCAGATCGCGGCCCGACAGTGATTGTCCAGGCGCAAGGAAGCGGACGGCGAACGGGGATCGCCGCCCCCATCAGGCCGACAGTGTGCCAGAAGCAAATCGCGCAGCCTCCATTGCCCGTCTCCCTCTATAAGCCGCTGGTATTTCGAAGGTTCCGTGCTGGGGCGCGGTGGCGCTCGGCAGTTTCGGCGGCGGGTTCTCGGGCCGACGGCCATATGCGCCCTGGGCACGGCGCGACCGCGCGGGGCGCAAAAAAGCTTCGATGTCCGAGAAGGGGACCTGCCGGGATGCTTACGATACGCAGCGGCCCGGGATCTGTGCCAACGGCGAGTGTCCGATCGCGCTGACCACCGGCTCGCAGCCATCGAGCAGTTTGGGCTTGGGCGCGGGCGCCGGCGGGGCTTTCATTTCGGCCGGACCGTTCACCGCATTGCGGCTCTTGGTCGAAACGAGCGGCATACGGTCGCTCTTGAGCGTCCGGTTCACCATTGGCGCGCTCCGCGCGACCGACGGCGCAGCGGTGGTGGACGAAACTTCCAGACCAACGAGGAAGATCGCGATGGCGAAAACCGCGCCGCCGCAGCCGACGAGATATCCCGAATAACGCCGCATGGGTTGCTCCCCACGATCCCTGTCCCCATTAGTCGCGCTAACCCTCGCTTAGGTTCATCCGCCGCGCTGCGATTTGTGCAGAGGTGTCGACCGGGATGGCTCCCGCGGCTAACGCCTTGGCAGAAAATGAGTTTCTCCGCCGAACCGGGCGAGGCTTCCAAGCCGGGATAGGGCTGGCGATGGCTCGCGGCAGGGGGCGTTTGCGGCAATGCCAGCGTTGAGAAATTCGCTGTTCCAATTGCCGCGTCTTCGGCGTTCCGGCCGATCCCCAGGAACCAATCGACGCGACACGCATTGTCAGGGGTAGCCGGCCGCCCATTTCCCCCTCCCCGTGCTCGGCCGGTTAGCTAGGGCGTAGTCGACACAGAGGTCGGCTACGCCCCCGTCTTTTGCAGGGACGGCACGGCGTTGGAGCCCGCATCGCGCATCGGAACTTTTGCTGGCGCGCTGGGTTCTCCGGCTGGACATTCCAGCGACGGGGACGAAGCAAACAGGAGCGGAGCGATGAATTGGGATCGTGTCGAAGGCAATTGGAAAGAGTTCAAAGGCAAGGTTCAGCAGAAGTGGGGCAAGCTCACCAACGATGATCTCGACGTCATCGAGGGTAAGCGCATGCAACTCACCGGCCGGCTTCAGCAGCGCTACGGGGTGGCGAAGGACGAGGCCGAGCGCCAAATCGACAGCTGGCTCAAGAGCGTGAATTGACGACGACAACCCTGCCGCAGGCGTCGGCGCTGGGTGAAAGCATGTTTCCTCGATCGGGATATTCTCGCGCGATCTCCGCCGAATTCGGTGAGATCGAGCAGCGCTTGCGTGCATTGGAGCGGCAACTCGAGCGCGTCGGCGGCCGCTCCGCGGCGAGCGCTGCGCAGGCCGCCGACCGGGTCGGCGAGACCATCGCTTCGGCGTTGAACGGCATGGCCGAACGATTTCGCGGCGGTGCCAACTCCATGCGCGATGAAGCGGCGAAAATCGGCAGCGAGGCGGCAAAGCTCGGCAACGCTGCGCTGCGGCGCCTGTCCAACGAGGTCGAGCATCGCCCGCTGGTCACGCTTGCAGTTGCGGTTGGCGTTGGACTTCTCGTCGGCCTGGCGAGCCAGCGCCGCGCTAGCCGCCCCAGCCATCAACGCACTCGCCCTCGGCGTCGTTGACGCCGCCTGCCGTCGCTGACCGCTTTGCAGTTACGCCGTGACGCGCCGGTCGCGGCGTTTTGCCGTGCGCTCGAAGAACAGCGCCTGGCTCGCCACCGCCGAGACCGTCGCCGGCTGGAACGGCTTGGCGATCAGGAACGCCGGCTCGGGCCGCTCACCGGTCAGGAAGCGCTCGGGATAGGCGGTGATGAAGATCACCGGCGCCTCGAAAGATGCGAGCAACTCGTTGACCGCCTCGAGCCCCGAACTGCCGTCGGCGAGCTGGATGTCCGCGAGGATCAGCCCGGGCCGCTTGTTCTTGGTCAGCGCGAGAGCCTCCGCGTGGGTGCGCGCAACACCGAGCACCCGGTGACCGAGACCTTCCACCAGGGTTTCGAGCTCCATCGCGATGAACGTGTCATCCTCGATGATCAGAACGTCGGTTGCGATCTCGGCCGCAAGCTCGCGACCGGATTCTTCGACCAGCCCGCGTAGCTTCATCACATCGATGTCGAGCACACGCGCGGCATCCGGCTCCGAGAAGCCTTCGAGCGCGACCAGGAGAAAAGCCTGGCGGGGGAGGGGCGTGATGTTGGCGAGCTTTTGCTCTCCAGGGAGCACGCCTTCGCCGGAGGTGGCGGCGCCGTTGACCGCCACCGAGTTCCAGATTTTTGTGAATAGGCGATAGAGGGCAACACGCGGCCCCCTGGGGTCTTCGATCACGGCGCGATCCGCGATCAAGGCCTCGAGCGTGGCAGCGACATAGGCGTCCCCGGACGCCTGATTTCCGGTCAGGGCTCTTGCATAACGTCGCAAAAATGGCAGGTATTGGGCTACCGCAGCGGACGAATTGGGCACGGAACCCTCCCGTTCGATTGCTAAGCTTACGCGGCAAAAACAGGTTTGCGGGAAAAAAGTTCCATGTCACGGAACGAACCGTTCTGCGTCACGTTATGCTGAGATAAAGCACTGAGGGGCCCGGGCGGGGGGATTTCGCCCGGGAACAAGAGAATGAGCGAACGCAAGCCGGTTCGGGCGGCCATGGCGGGGGAAAAGGCTGTGCGGCCGGACGCGATGCAACCCAAGCCCCCGAGGTCAGAGGCGAGCATGCATACCGACGCGCAAGTGAGAAAGGCTGGGGGGCGCCTCAGCCGCGAGGACCAGCGAAGGCTGGGCGACATCCTTCAGCGCGTCTACGACGAGGTGTTGCGCCAAGGCGTCCCCGACCGGTTCAAGCACCTGCTGGACCAGTTCGACAAAGACGTTGGCGTCGCCGAGACGATGCGCGGGCAAAGCGGGCGGGAGGACGATCATCTCGTTAGGGCCAAGGCATTCGACAACAAGGGGTCGAGATCATGACGATGCGATCATCCGTACGTGACGCGATGCTCGCAGCGGTGCCGAGCTTGCGCGCGTTTGCCATCTCGCTCTGCGGCAATGTGGATCGCGCCGACGACCTGGTGCAGGAAACTCTGCTGCGTGCCATGGCGAATATCGATTCGTTCCAACCGGGAACGAACATGTCGGCGTGGCTGTTCACCATTCTGCGCAACCTGTTCCGCTCCGAATATCGCAAGCGCCGTCGCGAAGTCGAGGACACCGACGGAAGCTATGCCGAGAGCCTGAAATCGCATCCCGAACAGCACAGTCGGGTGGAATTCGAGGAATTCCGCGTGGCGCTCAGCAAGCTGCCGGCGGACCAGCGGGAAGCGCTGATCCTCGTCGGCGCATCGGGCTTCTCGTATGAAGAGGCGGCCGCCATCTGCGATTGCGCGGTGGGAACGATCAAGAGCCGGGTCAATCGTGCACGCACTCGGCTGTCGGACCTGCTCTCCATCGACGGTGCCGACGACTTCGGTCCGGATCATACGACGCGCGCAATTCTGTCCGCGGGCGGGCGCGGCTGAACCGCCTCGCGCCATCCGGCATCAATTCAGGACAAGGAAGAAGCTCTCGCCCGGCCAAACCCGGGCGAAAGCACGCGCGCGCCTGAAAACTATGCGGAAGCTTACTCAAGGAACCGTCGGCGAACGGCCCCGAATGAGGGCGACGACGGCGGAGATCGCGAACAGGATGATCGCAACGAAGAAGATGATTTTTGCGATCTCGACCGCGAAACCTGCGATCCCGCCAAAGCCGAGTACGGCCGCAATCAGCGCAACGACCAGAAACGTCAAAGCCCAACCAAGCATGGCAGTGCTCCGTCATTGTCGCAGCGCGCGCCGCGTTCTGCGATCTGCGCGCAACGCTGTTCAATAAACGGCCAAAACGCTGGAATGTTCCGGCGAGGCCCCGTTGTGGGGACGGTGCGGACCCACCTCACGGATTAGGGATGCACGTCCTCGGTGAACCAGTCGGTCGGCACGTCATGGCCAAGGCCGCACTCCTTCGCCTTGCGGTAGACCACGGACCCCGCGGCCGCGAATTGATAGCCGAGTCCGATATTGTTGATGAAGCAGGTGACGTCGGCGTCCGACTTGCGACCTTCGACCCGGCCGACGACGAGCTGCGGCAAGGTCGGAAGCTTGTCGAAGTCGATCTCTTCGGCCAGCTGCCATCCGCGGCCCGCCACCTTCTCCTCGATCACGACGTCCTTGGCGGCGACGTGGATCGGAGTCGGATCGTTCCAGTGAATGATGACGCGATCGGCGCGCTTGACGGCCTTGACCTCGATTTCCGGCCGTTTGATCGAGCTCAGATGCATCCCGGGTTCGATCCAGCGTTCGAAAAAAACGTGATCGATGGAATTGGTCGCGCACATGACGATGTCGGCGCCCTGGATCGCCTCCTCCGGCAGGCCGACGGGCATGACTTCGACACCGAGCACCGCGCGCATGGCCAGGGCGAAGGCTTCGCGACTTTGCGGATTGGGGCTGAAGCAACGGATCGTCTCGATGTCGCGCACGGCGCAGGCGGCCATCAGCTGCGCCCCCGCCTGCCAGCCGGAGCCTAGAATACCGACGCTGTTCGCATTCTTGCGGGCAAGGTACTTGATGCCGAGCCCATTGGCGGCGCCGACGCGCATGCGCTGCATGACGCCGTCGGGCAGGATCGCGAGCGGCTCGCCGTTCTCCACCGAAAACAGCAGCACCAGTCCGACATAGCGGTTGTTGGGCGCGGCCGCGACCTTCTCGCGCCGCATGGTGTTGCCGCGCCTGGGCCAAGTAATGATGTCGGAGTTGATGCGGACCGCGCCGACGCCGAACTTCGGAGCCACGCCGTCCATGGATTTGAGGCTGTAGAGCGCGTCCGCCTGCGCCGTGGGCGTGAAGCAGTCGGAGCGGGTGCGCGACACGCCGCGTCCATCGGCCAATTCGACATAGGCCTCCTCCATGACCGCGATGCATTCATGCATCGTGAGGAGCTTCTCGACGTCGTCGTTGGAGAGGATCAGCGTCATGGGCATCGCGCCTGTGATGGCTGTGACAGCATAGCAGTAACTTCCTCATTCCGGATCGCGCCATCGATTGCCGGCGCGGCGCTATGATAGCCCTCCCCCGAGGTTTGCGCGCCTAGAGCTGGAGTGCCCTACAAGACGCTCGCGTCAGGCCCGGAAAATGTTCCAGAATGGATCGGGCGCCGTGCCCGTCCGCTTTGCAAGGAATGAGCTCATGAGCGTCGACACTCATGTTACCACGCTGAGCGCGGCCTTCGACGATTACCCGCACACGCTGCCGCTCAAGCGCGGCGAGATCAACTCGCCGCGCGTCGCGTTCGCCTTCTCCGACATCAAGCCGGCGAACCGGTTCTTCAAGCCGATGGTGCGCGAGCTCAAGTTCGACGTCAGCGAGATGGCGATTGCGACCTATGTGCAGGCCAAGGCCTACGGCAAGCCGCTCGTTCTCATGCCTGCGACCATGATGGGACGGTTCCAGCACGGCACCATCCTGTGCAACGCGGCGCGCCCGCTCACGCCGGCCGAGCTTGCCGGCAAACGCATCGGCGTTCGCTCCTACAGCCAGACCACGGCGGTGTGGGTGCGCGGCATCCTCGAGAACGACTATGGCGTCGACCTCGACAAGGTGCGCTGGGTCACGTTCGAAGATGGCCACGTCGCCGAGTACCACGAGCCGGAGCGCGTCGAACGCGCGGGCGCCGACAAGAATCTCCTCAAAATGCTGCGCGCGGGCGAGCTCGACGCCGCAATCTACGGCGCCGACCTGCCCAATGACCCCACGCTGAAAAGCCTGATCCCGGATGCCGAGTCCGCGGCGCAGAGATGGTACGCGCGGCATAAGGTGGTGCCGATCAACCACATGGTGGTGGTGACGGAAAAACTCGCAAAGTCGAACCCGCAAACGGTGAAGGAAACTTACCGGCTGTTGCTGCAAGCCAAGAAGGCCGCCGGGCTGCCCAAGGCGGGCGCGATCGATTTTCTTCCGTTCGGCCTCAAGGCCTGCCGGCCGGCGCTGCAGACCATCATCACTTACGCGCTGCAGCAGCGACTCATTCCGCGAAAAATCGAGGTCGAAGACCTGTTCGACGATACCACCCGCGCGCTCGAGAGCTGAGCGAACCCTTCGATCGGTTTACTCCGTTACCTCAACCGAGTGATTGGCGGCTCTCTGCGAGCGCGCCGGCTTAGCGATTGTTTACCGAATCAGAAGAGCCTCGACGTCGCGCGTCTTGCGATGCCGACGAGTTGATCGACTTCGCGCGCGCAACACTTATTTCTACAGGGAGCATGGGCAAACCCGGAGCTGCCTGAAAATCCAACAATCAGGAGAACCTCTTGGTGAAATTCACGGGGACCGCCCCGCTGGCACCCGGCCGTTGTGGGCTTGAGGCGCTGCGCATCGCGCTGGTCTCGGGCGCGGCGTGGGGCTGCCTTCTGGGCTGGGCGAGTTCAGCGGACGCGGCCACGCCCGGGATGGGCGCCCCCTACGGCTGGTACGACGGCTGGTACGCTCCGCCGGCGGCGGCAAGGCCCGCTCGCAAGGCCAGGGTTGCGCCCACGAGAAAGGACAAGGCCGAGCCTAAGAAGGATGCGGGCTTTGGCCAAATGCCGAAAGGTCCGCTGCAGATCGTCGTGTCGATCGGCACCCAGAAAGTGACGCTCTTCAGCAATGGGGTGCGCGTGGCGCAGGGGCCGGTTTCCACCGGCGTGCCCGGCCATCCGACGCCGACGGGCGTCTTCAGCATCATCGAGAAGGACCGTTACCACCACTCCAACCTCTACAGCAACGCGCCGATGCCATACATGCAGCGCATCACCTGGTCGGGGGTGGCGCTGCACGAAGGCGTGCTGCCGGGCTATCCGGCCTCGCACGGCTGCATTCGCATGTCGCACGACTTCGCGCAGAAGCTGTGGCCCATCACCAACCTCGGCGTACGAGTCATCGTCGCTCACCACGAGCTCGCCCCGGTCGAATTCGAGCATCCCAAGCTGTTCGCGCCGAAGCCGAAACCGCCCGCGCCCGCAATCGCGATGGACGGAAGGACGGACGGACGCAGTGTCGCGCCGGCAATCGTGCTGGCGCAGGCGACAATCCCGGACGCGGCAATCGATGCGATTGACGCGGCGCCGCAAGCTGAGGCAACCACGCCGGCTTGGCCCGCGACCGACGACCGCAAGGCTGCCCAGGTGGCAATGCCTCCGGCGCCGATGACGGGGCCTCGCGAGGACCTCGTGGCGACCGAGGCGCAGCCCGCTCAAGCCGGCGACGACGCGAAGGCATCCGATCTGCCCGAGCTCATCCGATCCATGGAGGTCGCGGCTCCCGTCGCGCCGAGCGATGCGGGCGACACTCCCGAGACGCCGCAGAGGAGCGAGCCGGCGGCGCCGGCGCAGATGGTGCCCGCCGTCGCCGAGCCGCGGCCGGCCGAGGCAGCGCCCGGCGGCAGCGACGTTGTCAAGCCCACCCCGACCGTCGATCCGGCGAAACCGGTTGCGCCGCCGATCAAGGCGGCCGAGCAGCCGATCAAACGCGCCGGTCAGGTCGCGGTGTTCGTCAGCCGCAAGGAACAAAAGATTTTCGTTCGACAGGGCTTCGTGCCGCTGTTCGACATGCCGGTCGTGATCGATCAGCCCGATCAGCCGCTCGGCACGCACGTGTTCACCGCCATGGCAGTGACCGACAACGGCAGCGGCATGCGCTGGAATGTGATGACCGTCCCGACCGAACCGTCGGCGTCCGCGGAGCAAAGGGACGCCAGGAAGAAATCCAAGGACGCGCCCAAGCCCGCCGCACGTTCGAAGCCGCCGGCGACCGCGGCGGAAGCGCTCAACCGCATCCAGATCCCGCAGGAGGCGGCCGACCGCATCGG
>JBKOXY010000255.1:0-4940 GCA_046725125.1 Pseudomonadota bacterium
GCCGAGCTCAAGCGCCGCAATCTCCCGCCCTCGGCGCTCGCGCTCGTCGGCTTCAGCCAAGGCACGATGATGGCGCTGCATGTGGGGCTGCGCCGCGCGGCGGCGCCGTTCGCAATCGTCGGCTATTCCGGATTGCTGGCGCTCCCGCCCGATGTCAATCCGGAAAAGTTCGCGGCTGAGATCAAGTCGCGTCCGCCGGTGCTGCTCGTCCACGGCGACCGCGACGATCTCATCCCCCCGCAGGCGCTGTTCCACGCCGCGAGCGGGCTCGCCGCGCTCGGCGTCCCGGTCGAATGGCACATATCCTATGGCATCGGCCACGGCATCGATCAGGACGGACTGCGCCACGGCGGCGAGTTTCTCGCCCGGCGCCTCGCGGCGACGCGCTGACACTGCGATCGCGCATGCACGCGAGCCCAGAGACGGATGATGGACGCTGAAACCTTCGCGCTCATCGTCGGCGGCGGGCCGGTCGGCCTGGCGGCGGCGATCGAGCTCAATTGGCGCGCCGTCCCGGCCGTGCTGGTCACGGATAAGCTCGACACGGCGCAGCATCCCAAATGCAACAACACCAACGCGCGCTCGATGGAGCATTTCCGCCGTCTCGGCATCGCCCACGAACTGCGCTCGGAGGGCCTGCCGCCGCACATCGAGCGCGCCTCCGCCTATGTGACGCGCTTCTGCGGCCACGAGTTCGGCCGCCTGCCGCGCCCGTATTCCGATTGGCCGACGCCCGAAATCCCCAACAATGTTCCGCAGATGGTGCTCGAGCGCGCGTTGCGGCGCTGCGCCGAGCGAGCAAGCGGCGCGCAAATCCATTTCGGCTGGCGGCTCAATTCGTTTGCCGAGCAAGACGACCATGTCGTTGCCGAAGTCGAGAACGTGCAAACCGGCGAGCGGCAACGCATCACGTCGCAATATCTCCTGGGCATCGACGGGGCCAGCAGCACGGTGCGCCGTGCGCTCGGCTTCGCCATGACCGGCGAGGACGGCAGCACGCAGCGCGCCTTCATGGGTGGCACCATGCTGTCCTTTTTCATCCGCTCGCCCACGCTGATGGCGGCGAGCAAGCGGCCGCCGACCAACATGACCTGGATCCTCAATCCCGAGATGCGGGGCATGATGTATGCCCAGGACGGGCGCGAGACTTGGGTCGTCCACTACCAGGTGCCGCCGGGGGCGGATTGGCGCGCGGTCGATGCCAAAGCGGTGGTTGCGGCGATGATCGGCGCCGATGTGGAGTTCGAGATCATTTCGGGCGGGGCGTGGACCGGTGGGCTCGCGCTGGTCGCCGAGCATTATCAGTCCGGACGCGTGTTTTTAGCCGGCGATGCCGCGCATCTGTTCACGCCGCTGGGCGGACTCGGGATGAACACCGGTATCGGCGACGTGATGAATCTGTGCTGGAAGCTCGCGGCCGTGCAGCAAGGCTGGGCCGGGCCGCGGCTCACCGAAAGCTACGAGATCGAGCGCCGACCGATGGGCGTGCGCAACTCCCTACTGGGCGTGCGCTGCACCCGCGTCATGGATGGCTGGATCTTGCCTAAAAATTTCGAGGACGACGGCGCAACGGCGGACGCCGCGCGGCGCGCCTTCGGCGCGAAGATCATGCGGGAAGACCGCCCACAATATCTCACCGTCGGCATCCAACTCGGCGAGCGCTACGAGACGTCACCGATCGTGTGGCCCGACGAGGATGATCCGCCGCCCGATACGTGGGACGCCTACACACCGATCGATCGAGCGGGCGCGCGGGCACCGCATTTCTGGCTGGCGCCGGGACGCGCCGCCTACGACGAGTTCGGAAAGGGCTTCACGCTCCTCGATTTCGGAGCGCCGGCGGGCGCGAGCGCAGTCGAGGAAGCCGCGCGCAGGCGCCGCATGCCCCTCAAAATTCTGCGGCTCGAACCGCCCGCTGGCCTCTATCGCCGCAAGCTCGTGCTGATTCGTCCCGACCAGCACATCGCCTGGCACGGCGACGCGGTCGCCGATGCAACGGCCGTGATCGATCGCGTGCG
The DNA here is from genome assembly GCA_046725125.1 of Pseudomonadota bacterium. Lineage (GTDB taxonomy): Bacteria > Pseudomonadota > Alphaproteobacteria > Rhizobiales > Xanthobacteraceae > VAZQ01. The sequence goes on from JBKOXY010000255.1 coordinate 2,019, forward strand.
CGGGGCCTAGGACTCAAAAGCGCAGGGCCAGCACCAAGCAGCGTTGTGCGGGATTAAACCGCCTCCGTCCGAGCAATTCCGGCAGCGCAGTCCGGTCCGCCATAACCCCCGGATCGGGCTTCACAATCCCGTCATGCTCCCCTATAGACTGTGGCCACCGCTGCGGTTCGCAGGCAAAGGAGAGAAGGAGCGCCGTGAACCTATCCCCCGCCGGCTTTCCCGCCCTCGTCCTCAATGCGGATTTTCGTCCGCTCAGCTACTACCCGCTGTCGCTGTGGTCGTGGCAGGACGCCATCAAGGCGGTCTTTCTCGAGCGGGTGAATATCGTCGCCCAGTACGACCGCGCGGTGCGCAGCCCAAGCCTGGAGATGAAGCTCCCCAGCGTGGTTTCGCTCAAGACCTTCGTGAAGCCCGCGACCCAGCCCGCCTTCACCCGCTTCAATGTGTTCCTGCGCGACAAGTTCAGCTGCCAGTATTGCGGCTCGCGCGAGGATCTCACCTTCGATCATCTATTGCCGCGCTCGCGCGGCGGGCACACGACCTGGATCAACGTGGTCGCCGCCTGCTCGCCCTGCAACCTCAAGAAAGGCAATCTTACGACGCACGAGGCCAAGATGTGGCCGTCACAAATGCCGTTCCAGCCCAGCGTCAATCATTTGCACCGCAACGGCCGGCGCTTTCCGCCGAACTATCTGCACGAGAGCTGGCTCGACTATCTCTACTGGGACAGCGAACTCCAGCCGTAAGCGCCGTCGCGCACCGCTGCGACCATTGTTGTGCGCTAGACTCTCAAGGCTGCTCTGCGCCCGGCACACCGCTCAAGGCGCTTTCGCGGCGACGCCGACACGACTACACTTCAAGTAATTTTCGCCATCAACTGTCGGGAGAAGCGCCATGGACCTCATCGCCGACCGCGGCCGGCGCGTCGCAATCGAAGAGCTCAACACCACCCGGCTGCTCGCCCACGCCCGCAAGCAGGCGCAACAGCGTAACCTCGACGATATCCTGATCGTCGACGTCGATGCGCACCATTACGAGAACGAGTGCTTGGACGAGTTTCTTCCCTTCATGGAGAACGACGTTCTGCGCCAGCTCACGGTCGCGGGCCGCGCCAAGGGTCGCGGCAGCGTCATTCCGAACACGGCGGTCGGCTTTCAAGAGATGGGCGGGCGCATCACACGCTATCCCATGCGCTCATCCGAGAAGACCGCCCCCGGCAAGCTGCGCGACGTCGAGCTCGGTCATCGCTGGATGGACGCGCTGAGCGTCGACTATTCCTGCCTGTTCCCGACCTTGATGCTCGCCGTCGGGCTGCACCCCGATCCCGAAATGGAGGTCCAGCTGTGCTGGGCCTACAATCGATGGCTGACCGAAAAAGCGCTGCCCGAAGGCGGCGGCCGCTTCTACTCGATGTTGACCTTGCCGCTGTCGGACCCGGACGCGGCGCTGCGCCAGATCGAGACCTTCGGGGCGCGCAAATACGTGACCGGGTTCATGATCACCTGCGTGCGCAGCTTGGCGGTGCATCACAACGCTCACATGAAGATATACCGCGCCTTGGAAGAGCGCGGCCTTGCGCTCGCGTTCCATTCCGCCATCAATCCGGGCGAGCCCGTCTTCAAGAATCTCAACCGCTTCGCCTCGGTGCACGCGCTCGGCTTCCCGTTCTACAACATCCTTCATATGACCAACTGGGTCACCAACGGGCTGGGCGAGCGGTTCCCGAAGCTGCCGGTGATCTGGATCGAGGGCGGGCTCGCGTGGGTCCCGTTCCTGATGCAGCGCCTCGACCACGAATACATGCTGCGCAGCTCCGAGTATCCGCTCTTGAAGAAGAAACCGAGCGACTACATGCGCGCCATGTACTACGCCTCGCAGCCGATGGAAGCCGACAATATGCGCGCGCTCGCGTGCACGTTCGAGATGATCAACGCGGAAACCCAGTTGCTCTACGCGTCGGACTATCCCCATTGGGACTTCGATCTGCCCAGCCGAATCTGGGACCTGCCGTTCCTCTCGGAGAAGGCCAAGCACAACATCCTTGGCGGCAACGCGGCCCGCTTGTTCAAGCTGCCGCCGCGCAGCGAGCAGCAAAGGGCGAACCTCGAGCGGTTCGGCGCCGTCGCGGCGTGACGCGTGGACGCATGCGTTCCTTGCTCGGTGCGCTCCCTCTCCCCTTTTGGGGAGAGGGTTGGGGTGAGGGGGTCACTGGGCAAACCGAGAGACGGTAACCCCTCACCCAACCCCTCTCCCTACGGGAGAGGGGGCAGACCGAGATCGCGGCATCGCCGATGCTACCAATCGGTGTGGCGGCTGTTGCGTATCATTGCGTTGCTGTTCGTGGCGGTCGGTCTTCCCGCCCCTGCGCTCGCCCAGCCCGCGGTCGAAGATTTCTACCGGGGCAGGCAGATCAATTTGATCGTCGGCTACGGGCCGGGCGGCGGCTACGACGTCGTCGCGCGCCTGCTGGCGCGCCATCTCGGCCGCTACGTTGCGGGCAATCCCAACATCGTGGTGCAGAACATGCCGGGCGCCGGCAGCCTGCGCGCCGTCAACTACCTCTACTCGGTCGCGCCCAAGGACGGCACCGCGATCGGTCTCTTCGGCAGCGACATGCCGCTGATCGGATTGATCGCGAACAATCCCAACGTCCAGTTCGATCCGCGCAAGTTCGTCTGGCTCGGCTCGTCGTCGAGCTTCGCCGGTGACGCCTATATCCTGATGGTGCGCCCCGATGCGGCGGCGAAGTCGATCGCCGAAGCGCGGGCGAGCGGGGGACCGCCGCTCGTGCTCGCCGGCACCGGCGAGGGCGCGCGCGACGGCGACGTGCCGAAAATCCTGCGCGACGCGCTCGGGCTCAATATCAAGCAGGTGCTGGGTTATCCCGACACGCCCTCGATCTTCCTCGCGGTCGAACGCGGC
>JBKOXY010000197.1:0-3922 GCA_046725125.1 Pseudomonadota bacterium
CGGCGGCAATACCTCGTTCTGCACCATGTACGGCATCTACGAGGCGCTGCCCCAGATGCTCAAGGACCGCGTCGCCGGCTTGCAGATCAAGCACGACGGCACCTACAACAGCGGCGGCTACGTGCGCCAGGGCGTCACGCCGACTGACGATCCGCTCACGTCGCCGGGCGCGGTGCATCCGCTGGTCTGCACGCACCCCGACACCGGCCGGCGCATGCTCTATCTCGGGCGCCGCCGCAACGCTCATCTGGTCGGGCTCAAACTTGCGGAGTCCGAAGCGCTGCTCGACGAGCTTTGGAGCTTCGTCGATCAGCCAGAATTCGCCTGGGAGCACGTCTGGCGCGTCGGCGATCTCGTGCTGTGGGACAATCGCTGCACCATGCACCGGCGCGACGCATTCGATCCCAACAGCCGGCGGATCATGCACCGCACCCAAGTCAAAGGCGATGAGCGGCCGTCCTGATCCGAGCAAGCCATTGCAATTCGAGCACCACCTAGTGTGGCGGTTCAGAAGTCCGCATCATTTTTGCAGCGAGTCCGAAATGCGGACTTCTGAACCAAAGCCACACTAGATCAATAAGTTGCTAGTGTCCTTCGATTCTGAAGTTCGCAAACGAGGCTGCGGCACAATGATGCGAACTTCGGAATCGGGACACTAGACGACGGGCGCATCATGCGACGACGCGATTTCTTCGCGCTGGGCGTGGCCGCGCTGGCGGCGCGGTCGTTGACGTTGCAGCCCGCCCTTGCTCAATCCAAATATCCCGACCGTCCGATCCGGCTCGTGATTCCCTTCCCGCCAGGCGGAGGGTACGACGCCGTCGGGCGCCCCTGGGCGGAGAAGATGAAGTCGGTGCTCGGCACCGTGGTCGTGGAAAACCAGGGCGGAGGGGGCAGTTCGCTCGGTGCTGCCGCAGTCGCCCGCGCCCGCCCGGATGGCTACACCATCCTCCTGGGCGGTTCGAGCACCCATATCACCGAGGCGATCCTCAAGAGCCGTCCGCTGTACGACCCGCTCAAGGAACTCGAGCCGATTTCGAACGTGGTGGTTTCCGCCTTTGCCCTCGCAATCCACCCCGCGGTGCCGGCGCGCACGCTGAGAGAGTTCATCGACTATGCCAAGGCCAACCCGGGCAAGCTGTCTTATGGGCATGCTGGCGTTGGTTCGTTGAATCACCTGACCGGCGAACTGTTGAAGTCGCTGGCAGGAACTCCGGACATCGTGCATGTGCCATATCGGGGGTCGGGACCGGCGACCGCGGATACCATTAGCGGACAAGTGGCGATGGTGACCCCAGCCGTGACCGGTCCGTTGCTCGAATTCAATCGGACCGGCAAGCTGCGCATTCTCGCGGTGACCAGTCCCATGCGTCTGATTGCCGCGCCGGACATCCCGACGGCGGTCGAAGCGGGACTCCCCGGCATGATCTCACAGCAATCGATTGGCTTGTTTGCTCCCAGCGGGACACCGAAGGCGATCATCGAGCAGATCTCGCAGGCAACGCGCACGGCGCTCGCCGAGGCGACCTACCAGCAGATGCTCATCGAGTCGGGTTTCGAACCGGACGTCGATTCAACCCCCGAGAAATTCCGGCGTTTCATCGAAGACGACATTGCCCGGTGGTCGCCGGTCGTCAAAGCGATCGGATTGAAGCTCGACTGAATCTGCCGCGCGCTGCGCGCGAACGCCGTTGGCGATGCCTCACCGCGCCGCGGCGAGCGCGGCAAAGCCGCGTTCGAGATCGCCGATCAGGTCGTCGACGTCCTCGAGTCCGATGTGCAGGCGCACCGTCGGTCCGCCCGGCGCCCATTTCGTCGCCGTGCGGATGCTGGTGCAATCGAATGGAATGGCCAAGCTCTCGAAGCCGCCCCACGACGCGCCGATGCCGAACAGGCTGAGCTCATTGAGGAATGCGTTGACCGCGCTCTGCGCCACCGGCTTGAAGACGATGCTGAAGAGCCCGCTCGCGCCGGAAAAATCGCGCCGCCAGATGGCGTGGCCGGGACAGCTTTCCAGCGCCGGATGGAGCACGCGGGCGATTTCGGGGCGCTCAGCGAGCCAGCGCGCGACCTTCAATCCCGCCTGATGGTGCTGCGCGAGCCGCACGCCCATGGTGCGCAGCCCGCGCAGGCCGAGATAGATGTCGTCCGGACCGACGCAAAGGCCGAGCGCATGCACCGTCTCGCGGAGACGCTCCCACGTTGCGGGGTTGGCCGATACGGTGCCGAGCATCACGTCGGAATGGCCGCCGATATATTTGGTGGCGGCTTGGATCGACAGGTCGACGCCCTTGTCGAAGGCGTGGAAGTAGAGCGAACTCGCCCAGGTATTGTCCATCAGCACCACCGCGCCTTTGGCGTGGGCGGCTGCGGCGATCGCCGGCACATCTTGGATTTCGAACGAGAGCGAGCCCGGCGCCTCCACGAATACGGCGCGCGTGTTGGGCCTCATGAGCGCAGCGATGTCGCCGCCGACGAGGGGGTCGTAGTAACTGGTGGCGACACCATTGCGGCGGAGCACGCTGTCGCAGAATCGACGCGTGGGTTGATAGGCGCTGTCGGTGACCAAAAGGTGATCGCCGGCATTGAGGACCGCGAGAAGCGCGGTCGAAATCGCCGCAAGCCCCGATGGCAGCAGCGCAACGCCGGCGCAAGCGGGCCCTTCGAGCGCGCGCAAGGCATTTTCAAGTGCCTCCGAGGTGGGCGTCCCGCGCCGGCCGTAGAGGTAACGCGACCGGCGGGCAAGGAAATCCTCGGCGGACGGATACAGCACCGTCGAGGCGTGATGGACGGGCGGATTGACGAAGCCATGATTCGCGGTCGCGTCGCGGCCGCCCGCCACGAGCCGGGTTGCCGGCTTGAGGGGCGGGTGCGTGGGGCCGCCTTCGGTCTTCTTGGGCATGGCTCGCTTCCCTGGCACCGCCTCGCGCACCGCTGCCGCCTGCGCCTCGTCTTAGCCGCACGGGACAAGTGCCCCAACACCGGGTCATGGCGTCACGCGTCGCGAGCGTCAACCCCTTGACCGCGGTGCCCGATCGTTCTGAGATAGCAGAGAGACCACCACGAGGTCGACGCATACGGTCACAGCGGGCACGCGACACCGGCCGGGAACGTCAGCGCGCACCGATAGAGTGGCGTTCAAAAAAATATCCCCCAGATCACGCAAGTTGCGGTCAAGGCTCGACAACGACCGTTCCAGGAAGGGCTGCATCATGAAACGCGCAATCTTTCTTTTGGTCGGCGCGGCCGTCGCGCTCGGCTTTTCCGCCGCCGCGTCAGCCCAGACGCTGAAGACGGTGAAAGATCGCGGCTCGTTGGTCTGCGGCGTCAGCCAGGGACTGCCGGGATTTTCCAATCCCGACGACAAGGGCAATTGGACCGGCTTCGATGTCGATTTCTGCCGTGCGCTCGCCGCGGCGATCTTGAACGATCCGACCAAGGTCAAGTTCACGCCGCTCTCGGCCAAGGATCGGTTCGAGCCGCTCAAGACCGGCGATATCGACGTGTTGTCGCGCAACACGACCTGGACCCTCTCGCGCGACGTCTCCTATGGCAACTTCGCGGGCGTGACCTATTACGATGGGCAAGGGTTCATGGTACGCAAGTCGCTCAAGGTCAATTCGGCGCTCGAGCTCAACGGTGCGTCGGTTTGTACGCAGACCGGCACCACGAGCGAGCTCAATCTCGCCGACTACTTCCGCGCCAACAATATGAAGTACGAAGTCATCGCGTTCGGTACCGCGGACGAGACCGTTAAAGCCTACGAAGCCGGCCGCTGCGACGTGTTTACGACCGATGTCTCGCAGCTCTACGCGGAAAAACTAAAGCTCGCCAATGCCAACGACCACGTCATCCTGCCCGAGATCATTTCCAAGGAACCGCTGGGGCCGCTGGTGCGCCATGGCGACGATCAATGGTTCGA
>JBKOXY010000473.1:0-10428 GCA_046725125.1 Pseudomonadota bacterium
GCGGCAATCCACCCTCGACGTCTTCCCCGATGGTCACGCCGCCAAGGCGAACGTGATGGCGCTCACCGAGCTCAAGCCGTCGCCCGACTATGAGAAGGTGATCGAGACCTGCGGCGGCCGCGGCGAGAAGGTCGAGGGCCCTGGCGATCTCGTGCCGGCGCTGCGGCGCGGCCTCGAAACCGTGCGCGCGGGAACGCCGGTGACACTCAATGTACAGACGCAGGCGCGGCGGTAATTGCGCGCGGTCGCTCACTTCGGCAGGTTCTTCATGTAGTCGGTCAGGAACGCCCTGACCTGCGGCGACACCGTCAGCGCGCTCTGCGCCACTTTGGGGGTGTCGGGGCCGGCAGCCCATTGCGGCACGAAACCGAAGGTCTTCTCCGCCTCGTCCGCGTAGGCCGCGTCGCCATTGACCCGCGCGATCGCCGTGCGCAGCGCATCGACCGCCGCCTGCGGCGCGCCGGGCGGCATGACGATCACACGCTGGATGATCCCGTCGGCGGCGATGATGGCCTTGTAGATCTCCCAGAACTGCCCGGACGGCATCGTGCCTTTGATCTTGTGATAGAGGTCGTGGAACATCGGGATCGACAGACCCTTCACGCCGTCGGGAACGAAGAAGTTTTTGCCGTCGTAGCCGGCATCGTAGAACACCGGGATCGCTTGCCCCGTCTTCACCATGCTGGGCTCGACCACGCCACGGTAACTCGGCGGCGATTCCGAGAAGAAATTGATTTCGCCGCGCTGGAACGCCAGCCGCGCCGCCGGGCTCGAGCGGTAGCCGGTCACGTATTTGAACGGGATGCCCAGCATGTCCATCGCGAGCCGCAAGCGCAGGTCCTTGGGCGTGTCGACGCTCAACCCGCCGAGGATGAGGCCCTTGGCCTTGATGATGTCGGTTGGCTCCATCATGCCGGGCGAAACGTCGGTGCGCACGAAATGGACGGTGGTGCCGGGTTGGGTCGCGACGAACTGGTAGGTCTTGAAGTCGACGCGAAAGCGCTCCGGATCGAGCGCATACATGAAGGCGGTGCCGGTGAAGTAGCCGACCATCGCGCCATCGCGCGGCGCCACCTCTCCCAGGTACTTAGCCCCGACAATGCCGCCGGCGCCGTCCATGTTCTGGATGACGATATTGGGCGTCCCGTCGACGTGGCGGGCGAGGTGCTTGGCGAACAGGCGACCCTCGATGTCGGTCGGCCCGCCGGCTGCGAAGTTGATCAGGATGGTGAGACGCTTGCCCGCGTAGAAGGGATCATCCGCGTGCGCCATCGGTGCGGCCACCGCGAGAGCGGCGCAAAGCGCGATGACGGCGCGCACCCAAAGCATCGTGATCCTCCCCGCGTTTGTTTTGCAGAACCTTAACCGCCTGCTCAGCAGCGGGGAAGCAGGTCCTGCCCCGTGAGCGGGCATGACAAGCCTCCGTGGGCGTGGCAAAACAGAGCAAAGAGTTTTCCGAAGGAAACGCCGTGCTGGAAAAAGCCCAAAGCCCGCAAGCCCAAAGCTTCAACGCCTATGATCGGCCCCACGGCGATTTGCGCGAATTCATCGCGCGGGCCGAGCGCGCGGGCGAGATCGTGCGCATCGCGCGCGCTGATTGGAAGCTGGAAATGGGCACGCTGGCCGAGATCGTGAATCACGCCCGGCCGGAGCCGCCGGCGATCCTGTTCGAGGAGGTGCCGGGCTATCCCAAAGGCATGCGGCTTCTCTCCGGCGCGACAAATTCATCGAAGCGGCTCGCGATCGCACTCGGATTGCCCGTTCCCGACAATCCGCTCGACGTGGTGCGCGCTTATCGCGACCGCATGAAGACCCACCGACCGATCCCGCCCAAGACCGTGGCGAGGGGACCGGCATTCGAGAATATCGACCGCGACGGCGAGGTCGATGTGTTGAAATTCCCGGTGCCGTTCCTGCACGAGCACGACGGCGGCCGCTATATCGGCACCGACGACCTCGTGATCATGCGCGATCCGGAGGCAGACTGGGTCAATGGCGGGACCTACCGCGTGATGGTGCAGGACAAGACTCACGTCTCGCTCTGGATCTCACCCGGTAAGCACGGACGGCAAATTCGCGAGAAGTACTTCCGGGCCGGAAAGCCCTGCCCGGTGCTGATCTCCTGCGGGCACGATCCGCTCTTATTCCTCGCCGGGGGCAACGAGCTCAAGTTTGGCCTTTCAGAATACGACTATGCCGGCGGCCACCGCGGTGAGCCGTACGAGATCGTGCTGAGCGAGCTTCACGGCCTGCCGATGCCGGCCCATGCCGAGATCGTGCTCGAAGGCGAGATGGTCGAGACCATCAAGGCGAAGGAAGGACCGTTCGGCGAGTTCACGGGTTACTACGCTTCGAGCCCGAGCGAGCAGCCGTTGGTGGAGGTCAAGCGCGTCTATTACCGCAACGATCCGATCCTCGGCATCGCCTCGCCGATGCGCCCGCCGTCCGATTTCTCCTTCAGCAAATGCGTGATGAAGGCCGGCATGATCTGGGACGAGGTCGAGCGGGCGGGACTGTCCGGGGTCGCCGGCGTGTGGGTGCACGAATTCGGCGGCGCGCGCATGTTCAACGTCATCGCCATCAAGCAGGCCTACCCCGGCCATGCGCGCCAGGCGGGGCTGCTGGCGGCCGGTTGCCAGTCGGCCTCCTATCTCGGGCGCTTCATCGTCGTGGTCGACGAGGATGTCGATCCGACCGACCTGTTCGACGTGATGTGGGCGATGTGCACGCGCTGCGACCCTGCCAACGACATCGAATTCGTGCGCCGCACCTGGAGCGGACCGCTCGATCCTATGCTCGACAAGGCAAGCTCGACCAATTCGCGCGCCATCATCGATGCCTGCCGGCCATTCGAGCGGCTTGCGGATTTTCCCATGGTCGCGCGCGCGAGCCCCGAGCTACGGCAGAAGGTCAAGGAAAAATTCGCCGATCTCCTCAGCAAGATCGGATGCGCCTGATACGGACAGCCTCCTCCGCGAATGGCGAATAACGACTGGCGAATAGTGAGCGATTCATTCGCCACTCGCTACTCGCTTATTTGCTACTCGCCACTCCCCCGGTCCGCTGCCACACACGGAGAACCCAACCATGCCCGACTCATTCGCCGAACTGCGCCACGAATTGGCCGTCGCCAACCGCGTTCTCGCCAACGAAGGCATTATCGACGCGTTCGGACACATCAGCGTCCGCAATCCGAAGAATCCGGACCGCTATTTCATCTCGCGCCATCGCGCCTCGGAGCTGGTGGAGCCGTCCGACATCCTGGAGATGACGCTCGATTCCAAGCCGGTCGTGCCCACGAACGTGCGTCTCTACAGCGAAATGGTGATCCACGGCGAAATCTACAAAGCGCGGCCCGACGTCAATTCCGTGTGCCACCACCATGCCCCCGCGGTGCTGCCCTTCTGCGCAACCGGCGTGGAGCTCGTCCCGCTCTTCCACCTCGGCGGCACGCTCGGAACCAAGGTGCCGTTCTGGGACAGCCGGGATGAATTCGGCGACACCAATCTGCTGGTGAGGACGCCGGAGGAAGGCGCCTCGCACGCCCGCGCGCTCGGTCCGCACTACATGCTGCTGCTGCGCCGCCACGGCGCGTCGCTTGCCGGCAAATCGCTGCGCGAATGCGTCTTCCGTTCGATCTACACCACCCGCAACGCCGAGCTGCAGTTGCGTGCGATGGCGATCGGAACGCTCGGGCCGCTTTCTCCGGGGGAAGTGGAGAAATGCGGCGGCCATAACCTCGGTTCGCGCGGGGTTGAGCGGGCGTGGGAGTATTGGGTGACGCGGCTGCAAAAGGCGGAAGCGACGTGGGCCGCTGCCGGTTTGCGGCGACTGAAGGACCTTGGCGCGGTGGCGCGGCCGCAGACGGCTGGGCTTGCGCCGGCGAGGCGCGCGGCCCGGCGCGAACCCCGCGCAAGCAGAACCGGCGCAAGGAAACGGCGGTGATTCGGCCGCATTAACGATCCGTTAATACTCCTGGGAGTTACAATCGCGGCGTGGGCAGCGGGCCTACGTCGAGCGCCGCCGGCCGCGATTGGAAAGCGGCAACACCACGGCGGGAGAATTCACAATAGTTGACGCGTAGCGCCCGATTGTCGCCAAAAACGATTTGTACCCGCCCCTCGCGCGAAACATCGGGGGAACACGATGCAAACAAAGCGAACTTACCAGGTGCAACATTGGCCCGACGGCCAATGGAATCCCGAGCATAATTGGCGCAAGATCGAAGCCGCCAGCGAAAAAGAGGCAGCGGAGAAGGTGTGCGGTCTTGCACTGACCGAGCACGGGACGCTCGCACAGCTTCGCGCCCGCGTCCTCGCATTCGGCGATCTCAAGCAGCGCAGCGCCACGTCGTTTTATATCGTGGAGTAGGTCACGCGCGCTTACCCACGATCGCTCGTCGTCCCATCCTCCCATCACCCATCGCTTGATGACGTGACCGCCGCCGGCGGTCTGTCGCGTTGCAAGCCCTGGGTCGGCGTGCGTATCCCTGTCCCCTCGGCAGGGGCATAGCGCGCATCGCTTTTGCGTATACGCGCGTTGCGCCAACCGCGCGGCCTTCGCGACGCGTTCCGCATGGCGAAACGCGTGCGCTGCGGCGGAGGGGCGAGCGTTGCGCACCTGCCCGTTATCCCGTAATGACAGCGCACGGTTCCATCACAGCTCGCTTGCAACAAACGGGCGGCACGGATCGCGCAAGCCGCAACCGGTTCGAAGGGAGGCCCGCAATGACGGGCATGTACGATCAGGTACGGCCAGGCATTGGTCACAACCAGCCCGATGAATATGCCGAGGAGAAGAAGCACGAGAAGTGGGAGCGCTGGGCCAAGAAGCGCACCTTCGTGCGCGCGCTGGAAGGCACCTACAGTCACCTCTACAAGGCGTTGCTCGAGGAGAAGCGGGTCTATCCGTCCCGCGACGTGCCGTGGAAGGGCGGCCCCGGCCAATTCGGCAAGAGCGTGATCAGCCCACAAGCGACCAGCATCATCCAGTCGATGGAATCGCATATCGAGGCCTACGCGCCCGGGGCCTACGGCCAGAAGCACGGCCACCTCAACAGCGCGGTGTTCTACGTGCTCAAGGGCCGCGGCCATGACGTGCACGATGGCCGGCACATCCCCTGGAAAGCCGGCGACGTGATGATTGTCGAGAACGGTTGCGTCCATCAGCACTTCAACGACGATCCCGAGAACGAAGCAATTCTCCTGGTGTTCAAAGCCAAGCCGCTGTTCCTGTTCATGCACCTCCTGTTCCAGAAGATCGTGGAATGGCCGCCCGACAAATTGCCGCCCGGCCAGGACTCCTACAAACCACCGGCCGACATTTGAGGAGCGCGAGCGATGCCTTTCGAGGACAAAGGTCCGGCGTTGTCGGGCTCCGCCACTTGCAGCTTCCACGCCGACGACGTCGCGGCCTCGCAGAATTTCCGCGAGCAGTATGAAACGCGGACCAACGTCGTCAAAGCGGAAGACATGCCGTGGGAGCGTTCCGCCGACGGCTTGATCAAGCATCTCGTGCACCATCGCCTGAACACGCGCGAATGCTGCGTCGAGGCCTATATGCAGTTCCTCAAGGCCGGCGAGCGCTCCGGCAAGCACCGCCACATGTGGGAGGAGGTCATCTTCGTGGTCGAAGGCTCCGGCTACGACCTGCATTGGGACATGAAGTTCGACTGCCTCGATGCCTTCAAATGGGAATGGGCCGAGGTGCCGAAGAAGTTCGAGTGGACAGAGGGCGACTACATCTACATCCCGCCCTTCACCACCCATCAGCACTTCGCGACCGCAGAGGCGCGGCTCATCATGATGAGCAACCGGATGGTCAAGGAGATGGGCTACGACTGGTTCGATCAGGTGGAGAACGCGCCGGGATTCGAACCCGGCCAAAAGTCGCAGCGGTGACGTCCGAGGAGTTGCTCGATGGGTGTTGGCACTTGGACCCGGCGCGCCGCGGCCGCGGTCCTCACATTTGCGCCGCTGCCGCTCGCGCAGCCGACGGCACATGCGCAGTCCCCGGCGGAATTCTACAAGGGGCGGAACGTCGAGCTCTACATCGGCTACAGCGTTGGCGGCGCCTACGATCTCTATGCGCGCGTGCTGGCACGTCACCTCGGCAAGCACATCCCAGGCAGCCCGACCATCGTCCCCAAGAACATGGAAGGGGCCGGAAGCCTTCGCCTCGCCAACTGGCTCTACAATGTCGGTGCGAAGGACGGCACCGTGCTCGCCACCATCGGCCGCGGCACCGCGTTCGATCCGTTGCTCGGTTCCAAGGGCGCGCAGTTTCGTGCCGACAAGTTCACCTGGATCGGCAGCGCCAACAACGAGGTCAGCGTGTGCGTCGCCTGGAAGACGAGCGGCGTCACCGGGTTCGAAGATACGCTGAGCAAGGAGCTCATCGTCGGCGGGACCGGCCAGGCGGCCGACACCGATCAGTTTCCGCGCATTCTCAACGGCGTGCTCGGCACCAAGTTCAAAATCGTCACCGGCTATCCCGGCGGCAACGATGTCACGCTTGCCATGGAACGGGGCGAGGTGAAGGGGCGTTGCGGCTGGTCGTGGTCGAGCGTGCTCTCGACGCACAAGCGCTGGATCGAGGACAAGTCGATCACCGTTCTGGTGCAATTGTCGCTCAACAAGCACCCCGATTTGCCCGACGTTCCGCTCGTCATGGATTTCGCCAAGACCGAGGACCAGCAGCAGATGTTCAAGCTGATCTTCGCACGTCAGGTGATGGGCCGGCCTTATCTCGCGCCGCCCGACGTGCCGAAGGACCGCGCCGAGGCGCTGCGCAAAGCCTTCATGGACACGATGAAGGATGACGAATTTCTTGCCGACGCCGAGAAGTCGCAGCTGGAGATCACCCCGGTCGACGGCGCGGAGGTGGAGAAGCTGGTGAGGGAGCTCTATCAGACACCCAAGCCGCTCGCCGACAAGGCGGCGCAATTCATCCGGCACTAGGTTGCGCGCGACTCGCAGTGAACGTGCTTGGTTCGGCGTCGCTTTAAGGTCCTCGCAATTGCGTGAACCGATGGGCACAATGCGGCATGAATGATCGCAAGAGCGCGCCGATGCAGGACGAGGCCGGGCGAGGCCAAGCCGCGAAGGAGAACTATCGCGGCTGGCAGTCCGATGTGATCGTCGACCTGATCAAACGCTACGGCTTTCCCCACATCACGCTCAATCCCGGCGCAAGCTTTCGCGGCCTGCACGATTCGCTGGTCAACTACGGCGGTAACGAGCCGCCGATGATGCTGTGCCAGCACGAAGAGATCGCGGTGCAGATCGCGCACGGCTATGCCAAGGCGACCGGCAAGCCGATGGCGGTGATCCTGCACGATCTCGTCGGGCTCCTGCACGCCTGCATGGCGATCTACTACGCCTACATCGACCGGGTGCCGATCTTCATCATCGGTGCGACCGGCCCCATGGATGAAGGCAAGCGCCGCCCGCACATCGACTGGACGCATTCGGCGCTCGTTCAGGGCAACGCCGTGCGCGACTACGTCAAATGGGATTACCAGCCGACCTCGATCGAGGGCGTGCCGGAAAGCTTCGCACGCGCCTATTCGATCATGACCACCGAGCCGCAGGGCCCGGTCTATATGTGCTACGACGCCGCGCTCCAGGAGGAGCCGCTGGCCCGCAAGGTGCCGTTGCCTCCCGCCGGCGCGGCTGCGACGCCCGCGGCGATGGCGCCCGATCCCAAGGCGATCGAGGCGATCGCGGACAAGCTCATCAAGGCCGAGCATCCCCTGCTGCTCGCGGAATATGCCGGGCGTCGTGCGGGCGGCTTCGAACGCATGGTGGAGTTGGCCGAGACCGCCGGCGCAGCGGTATGGGACGTCAACAACGCGCTCAATTTTCCCAACAAACACCCGCTGTGCCTGAGCATGGACCAGGCGTCGCTTCGGCGCACCGATCTGGTCGTGGGCCTCGACGTGAACGACTGGGAGAAGCAGCTCACCGAGCTCAACAGCGCCATGCGCACGCGCGAGCAGCTCACGCCGCCGTCATGCGATTTCGTCGAGATCGGCTTCGGCGAGATCAATATCAGCAAATGGGCCTTCGACTATTGCCGCATGCAACCCTGCTCGATCCGGGCGCTGGGCGACACCGCGCTCGGAATTCCGGCGCTCACCCGCATCTGCAAGGAGCGCATCGCGGCCGACGCCAAGCTTAAGTCCCGCGTCGCCGAGCGCCGCGCCGCGATCGGCAAGCGCCACGACGAGGTCTGGGCAAAGTGGCAGGAGGAGGCGCATCAGAATTGGGACGCCTCGCCCATTACCTTCTCTCGGCTCGCGCTCGAGGTCTGGGAGGTGATCAAGAACGAGGACTGGGTGCTGAGCGCGAACACGCTCAAGCAGCAGGTGCGCAAGCTGTGGGATTTCGACAGGCCCTACCGCCATCCCGGCGTCGAGCTCGGCACCTCGACCCAGATCGGCATCTCGCTCGGCGTGGCGCTTGCGCACAAGGGCACGGGGCGCGTCGTGATCGACATCCAGCCCGACGGCGATCTGATGTTCGACGCCGGCGCGCTCTGGGTTGCCGCGAAATATGAAATCCCGATGCTGGTCGTGATGCACAACAATCGCGCCTATTACAACGACTGGGAGCACCAGATCCGCATGGCCAAGCTGCGCGGGACCGACGAAGCCAAGGCCCATATCGGCATGGACTTGTTCGCTCCGGAGCCGGACTTCGCCGCCCTCGCTCGCGCCATGGGCTGCTACGGCGAGGGACCAATCGACAAGCCGCAGGACATTCGTCCCGTGCTGCTGCGCGCACTCGCCGAGGTCAAGAAGGGGCGGCTCGCGCTGGTGGACACCATCACGCAGCACAGGTGATTGGCCCATCTCCCTCTAAGGCGGGACGAGGGAAGAACGTCAGGCCGGCTCCAAGCCCTTCTGTTTGAGCAAGCGCGGCGACTCGGCCGCCACGAATTTCAACAGCGCCGCGGCCACATCCGGCTCCTTCGCCGCCGTGAGCACGCCGGCCGAGAAGGTCGTGATCTTCTGCAGCGCGTCCGGCAGCGGGCCGACAATCTCGACGCCGGCGACCGGGAGAAGCTCGCTGATCTGCTGGATGCCGATCTCGGCGTCGCCCTTGGCGACCACCTCGCCGACCGGCGTTCCGGGATCCGGGATCACGATCTTCGCTTTCATCGCGTCGGCAATGCCGAGACGCGCCAGCACGGTGGGAAAATAGATGCCGCTCATGCCGGTCTTGGAGTGGGCGACCGACTTGGCCGCAATGAGCGCGCGTTTCAACGCCTCGGGCGAACCGATGTCTGGTCGCTTCGCGCCCTTGCGCACGGCGACGCCAATGCCGGAGCGGGCGAGATCGACGCGGCCGCCGGCGACCACCTTGCCGTGCTTGATGAGGTCGTCGATCGCCTCGGCGGTCAGGATGGCAAGGTCGCCGCCGGCGCCGCCTTCGAGCTCCTTCAGCAGACCGTTCGTGGAGCCCCAGGTGATCGAGATTTTCTTACCGCTGGTGCGCTCGAACGCGGGTACGAGGTCGAGCATGACCGACTTGACGCCGTTGGTGCAGATAATTTTCATTGCGGCGATCCTTTCACGTTTCCCAAATCATTCCGCGTTGACGCCGGGTGGGTGAAGATGCCACTTCTATGGCCCGAGCGGGAGAGCCAAACCCCGTCGACCGGACGGCGGCGTGCGTCAAGAGGATGCGACCATGGACAGCGAAAGCGCACGCATGAGCTCCGCCGCGGAGGCGCGGTTCCGGATCGATTATCCCAATTCCAAGCCGCGCGTGGTCAAGGTGGTCGCGCTCGATGAAGCGAGCGAATGCGTGGTCAAACGCGTGGCGCAGCAGGGATGGCAGCGCGCGACGTTCTTCACCTCGATCAAGTTCGAGGGCGCACCACGCGGCGGCGAGAGCTGGTCGATGCAGGCTTGGCTCAGCGATCTCGCCGGCCGCACCAAGGCGCTGGTCGAGGAGGTGGCGGCCGCCGATCTCGTGGTGATGGTATCAAGCGCGGGCACCAGCGCGCAGGCCGCCGCCGTGATCGGCGAAGCTTGCGCCGTGCGCAAGGTGATGACCATGGCGCTCATCATCGGCAGCGAGCAGCGATCGAACGAAGAGCTGTCGAAGACGCTGGCGACGCTACGCCCCTATGCATCGATGCTCGTCATAGCCAGCGGCGACGAATACATCGAGGAGATGCTGGCGGCGTTGAGGGCGTAGGTCGAGAGCGCATGACCGCGCCAAGGCGAGCCACGCAAGCTATGCTTGCATCCCGCCCCGATAGCCGAGCCGCATCGAGACCAAATCCGCCGTTGCGATCACGTGCGGCATGACGGCCGCGATCGATTTTTTCGACAGCCGCGTCTGCGGTCCGGCGATGCCCACCGCCGCGACCACGTCGCCGCTGTCGTCGCGAATGGGCGCGGCGATGCACACCATG
>JBKOXY010000327.1:0-3485 GCA_046725125.1 Pseudomonadota bacterium
GAAGTAACTGAGGCGAAACGAGGGATAGTAGACCGCGGGCAGCAAGCCAAAGTGGACGGGAACACGATGCAAGAGCTTGAGCCAAGTTCCGGTATTGAGAACCACTCGGTCAGCCGGTCCCACTCGTCTTAGAAACGCCGAGTGCGTATGCCCGAATATAAACACCACCACCTCTTCATCCGATTGGAAAACTTCCCGCGCCGCCTTCAGGTAAGGCTCCTCGGAATCTAGATTCGGGGTTGTTCCGTAACTCGTCAGTAGCTGAAAGCGTTTAAGGGTTCGTTTGAGGTCGCGCTGAACTATCGCTGCGGGAATGCCGAAGAGCACCAGGAATATGGAGTTGATCGCGATCACCACTTGAAGGACGTTGTCGATGATCCCAAGCCTCCTCATGAGCGGGTTGTGAAACAGAATATTATAATCGAAGATACCCACTACGCGGAGCAGCTCGCCCGCGATCGCCACCGTCGTCACCCCGGCGAGAAGCAGAAATGGCAGCAGCACCCAGCGCAGCACCGCGCTCATCTCCCGGTAGAAATAGTTGGATAGAACCCAGTCGGGTATCTGCATCGTGCCGACTGAGCGAATATCCTTGAGCCAATTTCCTCTGCCGAAGTCGGAATGCCGGCTCGCTCCGCTAACAAAGGTTTGCGTGATGAAGTACCCGACCGGAAGTGCATAGGGTTTGCCGTAGTCGGGAAACGCATTGAATTCGTCGCGCTGCTGCCCGTGCTCAATCCAGATCTTCTTGTCGCCTATCGTGCGGATCAGGACCAGACTGGTGTCGAGATGAATGTTGTATTGTTGTAGCTTGGCGGCAAATTCGGCGTTGCAAGCAAGATCATAGTCATGATTGCCGACCATCATGGTGATCTTGATGCGCGTCCCGGTAGCGCGGAATTGATCGAAAATGGCTTGGTGCGCCGCAATTATGTGATCGAGCTTTTCGGCTCCGTGCACGAGGGTCAGTTCCCAGAATCCGAACGTGTCGCCGACGATTAGCAATTCTGTGTCGGGGCCTTCTTTTTCCAGTTGCTTTAGAAATGCAATGAACTCGGCTGTGTAATCGCAATGCTGCAGCTGGCCGTCGCCGCCCATGTGGAGGTCGCTAACGAAATAGTACTTGCGGACAATTTCTTGCTGCATGAGTCGATCTGAGCATGCAAAGCGCAGTGTGCGCCACAGCGGATTTCACACTCCCATGACCGCTCCGGGTCACAAGCGGACATTCGAGAACGGTCCACCGTGAGTCCGCTTTACCCCAATAAGTGGACATCGAACGTGGCGGCCGGCATGTCTGCTCAGTGCCGATTTTGTTGCAGAAGTCGCCGAGGAAGGAGGCCGGTTGTGCCTTGGCGCCGAACACGAGCCTTGACCTTGAGGGGGACTACGCTGACGACCGTCAACGCGACCAGCGTGACCTAACGCTCACGTCACACGTGGGGCGGACAGCGGAGGTGGCCGTGCCACGAGCTTGGCCAACCTGCGCAGGTTCTGAGCGATTGCTGCCAGCGTGAACTCGAATTGCGCCCCGCATGGCCCGCGTAATCGCAGGCGGCCGAGCCGCAAGATACGCTTGAGATGTGCAAACAACATCTCAATGCGTTTTCTGTCATGGCGCGATCGCTCAAATACTTCAGTCTTGGCCAGCGCGCGAGCAACGTCACGGGCCTCCTCGTAGATGCTACGCTGCAGCCTGCGGAACGGCGCCTTTGGGCAGCATTGCGCGTTCAACGGGCAGCTACGGCAGTCGCGCATGCTGGCCCTATAAAGAAGTGTCTCGCCGTCGTTGACCAACCTGCCCGTCGTCGTGAGGGTCTTGCCGGCTGGACAGGTGTAAAGGTTGCGCGCTTTATCGAACGTAAAATCATCCCGACTGAAGGTCCCGTCCTCGCGTTTAGACTTGTCGATTACCGGGATGTGCGGTGCAATCTTCTTGTCGTTGACGAGCCAATTGAGGTTCGCTCCCGAGCCGTAGGCGGTATCGGCCGCCAGGCGCTCGGGTTTGAGATCGAAGCGCTGCTCGGTGCGCTCGATCATCGTCTTCGCCGCCCCGACCTCAGCCTGGCGGATGGCACGTGACGCCTCAACGTCCATGATCACACCAAACTTCACGTCGATCAGATAGTTGTTGGCGTAGGCGAAGAATGCCGGTCCTCGCATCGCGCCGGTCCACTGGGCAGCTGGATCGGACGGCGACACAAACTTCGGAGTGACGCTGCTGGCTGCTCCGAACGCCGCATCATCAAGGGTGGCAAGGTACTCCTTCACGGCCCGGCTCGTCGCTTGCGCAGCAAGCTCTTTGCTCCACTCCGATCCTGGGATCGAACGCTGCTTATTGGCATCGGCAACAATCAGACTGGAATCCACCGCAAAACCTTCCCCACCGACCAGACCAGCCCTGATGCACGCGTTCACCACGCGCTCGAACACGCTGCGGAAGATATCGCTGTCGCGGAACCGATCGTTGCGCGCACGCGAGAACGCCGAATGATCCGGAACCTTATCCTCGATCGACAGCCCGCAAAACCAACGATAGGCGAAGTTCACTTGCACATCGCGACACAACGCTCGCTCCGAGCGGATCGCGAACACGTAGCCGATGATCAGCATCCGGATCATCAGTTCCGGGTCAATCGATGGCCGACCAGTACTGGAATAATACGGCGCCAGCTCAACACGCACCCACGCCAAGTCGAGTACCGCAGCTATCTCGCGAACCAAGTGATCGTCCGGAACAGCCTCTTCAAGACTAAATGAATAAAACAGCTGCCCTTGGTCGTGATTGAGCCGCCCCATCATCCCCGCCTCCGCAGCGAATCGCGTCGCAACGACCGAATCACTTCGAGCGGAAGCCATCAATCACTTTCGCAACAAAATCTGCCAGAACCGGACTCATGCACCGCAACAAATCGCATTGTTACTCGATCACCTCGTCGGCGCGGCCGAGGAGCGACAGCGGGAAAGTGATGCCGAGGGTTTTGGCGGTCTTGAGGTTGATGAACAGCTCGACTTTCGTGACCTGCTGGACCGCCAGTTCCGCAGGCTTGCTACCCTTGAGTATGCGTCCGGTATAAACGCCTGCTTGACGATGCGACTCCGAAAAACTGCCTGCGTAACTCATCAGGCCACCGGCGATAGCGAAGTCGCAAGACTGGTGGATCGCGGGAACCGCGTGGCGGACAGTTAAGGCAGCAAGCTGTTCACTGTGCGTGGCGAAAAAGCCATCGGAGGCGACCACGAGTCCGCCCGCCCGCAGTTGGAGCAAGGTTGCGAACACAGCGTCGAAGTCTCGTTCGGTACTGGCCTGCAGGACATGGAGCTGCAACCCGAAGGCGCGGGCGGCCGCCTGCAGGTTTCGCAATTGTGAATCGGTAGTGGGACTGGTCGGGTTGACGAGAACGGCGATCTCGGCAGCCGAGGGAACCACCTCGTGCAGAATTTCCAACCGCTTCGGCGTTACTTGCACGTTCAAGCTCGACACG
>JBKOXY010000136.1:0-6165 GCA_046725125.1 Pseudomonadota bacterium
CTCGGCCAGAGCGCCGTCGGCTTCATCGATGTCGCCGATGACCACGTGCGCCTGGAAGTCGCGCTGCCCTGGCTGCTGGCGGTGGTGGCGGAGAAATTCACGCCCGCGATCCGCAAGGAAGGCACGCTGATGCTGGAGAAGAAGTAACGGGCCTTCACAGGGCCCGGCCAGTCATGCAGCGACGATGCTCTTTGTTGCAAGAATCAGGTTGAAATCCGCTCTTCCCGCGCAAGCGGGAATCCAGGCGGACGTTGGCGTGGTGCTGTCGGAACTCAATCCCATGTGCTAAAGTCACGACGATCGGGGAGTGGCCGAGGAGGCATTCATGCGCACGATCCTGCTCGCTTTCATCGCATTCGCTGCTCTATCCCTCTCCACGACTGGGGGGCGCGCTGACGGCAGTTGGTGCGCAAATTACGGCACCGGCCATAGCGGGATCAACTGCAGCTACACCTCGCAGCAGCAATGCCTCGCGAGCGTGTCGGGCGTTTATGGATTCTGCACGACAAATCCGTACCCCGGCACGGGTTATGGAAGAGGCGGGAGCTGGAACTTGCCGCCGAGCGGCCGAGCACGAGGCTATCGGGCAGGCTAAATCCGCTCAGCGGGAGCGCGGCCCCGCAACTTCGAAGATACGAGTGAACCGCAGCGCCATGTGGTGCGCTTTGCGCACCCCGCCGATTTCGTCGACGTCGCGTTCCGGCTAGGATGGCCGGCAACGTCGTCCCGCGTAACACATCCTTACTGTGAACAAGCACTCGACTCCGCACGTCGGCAGTGGTCCGGCGCAGATCGGCCCAGCCGTGCTCGGCGCTTCCTCGTTCGCCTGCGCCGACGTGCTGAGCAAGGTCGTGCTCATCGACGGCGCCGACGTGCTCACCATGTCGGCCGTGCGCGCCGTGCTGGGCGTCGCCATGCTGTTCGCCTGGCTCAAGCTCGTCCCGCCGCCCGCCGCCTTTACCTTCGCGCGACATGGATCTCGCTCGGCCTCGGCGTGCTCTTCGCCGGCAACGTGTTTCTGCTGTTCAAGGCGATCGAAACGGTCGAGGTGCCGATCGCGATCCTCACCTATTTCGTCTATCCGCTGCTCACCGGACTGGCGGCAGCGGCGAGCCGCCTCGAGAAGATCACGTGGCGCGGCGCCGCCGCGGCGGTCGCCGCCTTCCTGGGACTGGCGCTGATGATCGGCGCGCATCCGACCACGCTCGCGGCGGTGGGCATCCTTGCCGCGCTCGGCGCTGCCCTCTGCCGGGTGGTGATTCTGCTCGTCACCCGCGCGCTGCTCTCCGGCGCCGACCCGCTGCGCATCACCTGGTACTCGCTCGTCTCCTCGACCGTCGTGTTCGTGATCGCCGCGCTCGCGGCTTGGAACTGGCAGCCGCCGCTGACGACGTCCGGCTGGCTCGCTCTCGTCGTGCTGAGCGCCGCGGTGACCACCGGCCTCCTCGGCGTGTTCGCCTCGACCGTGCGCATCGGGCCGTTCCGCACTGCGCTGTTCATGAATCTCGAGCCGTTGCTTACGGCGATCGGCAGCGCGCTCTTTCTCGCCGAGGTGCTCACGCCGCTGCAGGCGCTCGGCGGCGTCGTCATGATCGCGGCGCTGGTGGCGTTTCAGCTGCGGAGGTGAAGGCTGCGGCGAGCGAGGCGCAGCGGCGCTCAACGCCCTCTCACGCTCTCTCCACAAAACTATCCACCACCCGCTTCTCGCCCGCCTTGTCGAACTGGATGGTGAGCTTGTTGCCGTCGATGGCGGTGACGCTGCCGTTGCCGAATTTTTGGTGGAAGACGCGGTCGCCGATCGCGAAGTCGGAGACGGTGCCGGTGGATTTGGCGACGAGCTCGCCTTCGATGGTGAGCGGAAGGCGCGCGCGCGGCTTGCGGCGGACGCTTGCGTGCACGCCCCCTGCCTGACTTCCACGCGGGGGAGAGGACGCCGTGGCGCGATCGTTGCCTGCACCGGCGGATGAATACGCGTCGGCATCCTCATCGAAGCCGCCGAACCGCCCGCGCGCCTGCGCGCGCTGCCAGCCGGGAGTGCCGTAGCTCGAGCCGAAATGGGTCATCTCGTCGAAGCGCGAGGCGCCGGTATTGCCGTAGGCGGCAAAGCGGCCTTTGGACTCCGTCACCTCCACGTCCGCTTCCGGCAATTCGTCGAGAAAGCGCGAGGGGACGTTCGATGACCACAGCCCATGCATGCGCCGGTTGGCGGCGAAATAGATGTTGACGCGCCGGCGCGCGCGCGTGAGCCCCACATGCGCCAGGCGCCGCTCCTCTTCGAGCCCGGCGCGGCCCTGATCGTCGAGGGTGCGCTGGTGCGGAAACAGGCCTTCCTCCCAGCCCGGCAGGAACACGGTGTCGAATTCGAGCCCCTTGGCGGAATGCAGCGTCATGATCGACACAGCCTCGCCCTCGCTCTTCTCGGTGTCCATCACCAGCGCGATGTGCTCGAGGAAACCCGCGAGGTTCTCGAACTCCTCCATGGAGCGGATCAACTCTTTTAGGTTCTCGAGCCGTCCCGCGGCATCGGCCGAGCGGTCCTTCTGCCACATCTCGGTGTAGCCGGACTCGTCGAGCACGATTTCCGCGAGATGGGTGTGGGGGAGGGTGGCGTTCTGGGTGCGCCAGCGCTCGAAAGCGGCGAGGAGGTCGCGCAACGCGGCGCGCGGCTTGGGCTTGAGCTCATCGGTCTCGGTGACCGCCTGCGCGGCCGCGGTGAGCGGCACGCGCCGCCGGCGCGCGTGGTCGTGGAGGAGCTGCACCGTGGCGTCGCCGAGCCCGCGCTTGGGCACGTTCACGATGCGCTCGAAGGCGAGATCGTCAGCGGGAGAATGGATGACGCGCAGATAAGCCAGCGCGTCGCGGATTTCCTGGCGCTCGTAGAAGCGCGGGCCGCCGATCACGCGGTAGGGCAGGCCGAGCGTGACGAAGCGGTCCTCGAATTCGCGCATCTGGAACGAGGCGCGCACCAGGATGGCGATCTCGTCGAGCGGGTGCGGCTTGCCGCGCCCGTCGTCGCGCTGGAGCTGCTCGATCTCCTCGCCGATGGCGCGCGCCTCCTCCTCGGAGTCCCAGCAGGAGGTCACCTTGACCTTCTCGCCCGGCTCGTCCTCGGTGCGCAGCGTCTTGCCGAGCCGGCCCTGGTTGTGGGCGATGACGTGCGAGGCGGCGGCGAGGATATGGGCGGTGGAGCGGTAATTGCGCTCGAGGCGGATGATCCTGGCGCCGGGAAAATCGTGCTCGAAGCGCAAAATGTTGTCCACCTCGGCCCCGCGCCAGCCGTAGATCGACTGATCGTCGTCTCCGACGCAGCAGATGTTTTTGAGCGTTCTCCGCGGCTCTTGCACGGAAGCCGCCGCCGACTCGGTGCGCTCCCTCTCCCCGCCTGCGGGGAGCGGGGTGGGGTGAGGGGGGCTCTCCGTACTCGGCGACCCCCCCTCACCCGGCTCGCTTCGCTCGCCACCCTCTCCCCGCACGCGGGGAGAGGGTAACGGAGCGCGTGGAGAGGGTATGGCACTTCTCGGCGCGCTCGTACTCTGCCCCAGCAGGCGCAGCCACAGATACTGCGCCACGTTCGTGTCCTGATACTCGTCGACCAAGATGTATCGGAACCGCGCCTGATACTGGCGCAGCACCTCGCTCTGCTCGCGGAACAGGCGGATGCATTCGAGCAAGAGGTCGCCGAAGTCGGCGGCGTTGAGCACCTTCAGCCGCTCTTGGTAGGCGACGTAGAGCTTCTTGCCGCGGCCGCCGGCAAAGCTCGCGGCCTCGCCGGCGGGAACCTGGTCGGGGGTGAGCCCGCGGTTCTTCCAGCTGTCGATGAGGCCCGCGAGCACGCGCGCGGGCCATCGCTTCTCGTCGATGTTCTCCGCTTCCAAGAGCTGCTTGAGCAGGCGGATCTGATCGTCCTGGTCGAGGATGGTGAAGTCGGGCTTCAGGCCGACCAACTCGGCATGGCGGCGGAGAATCTTCACGCCGA
The DNA here is from genome assembly GCA_046725125.1 of Pseudomonadota bacterium. Lineage (GTDB taxonomy): Bacteria > Pseudomonadota > Alphaproteobacteria > Rhizobiales > Xanthobacteraceae > VAZQ01. Next base: position 3,977 of record JBKOXY010000136.1, read on the forward strand.
TCGAATGGAACGTGCCCAGCCAAGGCATGCCCTCCACGATCTGCCCGACCATGGCGCCGACGCGCTGTTTCATTTCCCGCGCGGCCTTGTTGGTGAAGGTGACCGCCAGGATGTCGCCGGCGCGCGCGCGTCCGGTGGCGAGGATGTGGGCGATGCGCGTCGTCAGCACGCGGGTTTTGCCGGTGCCCGCGCCGGCGAGCACCAGCACCGGACCCTCCAGCGTTTCCACCGCCAGCCGCTGCTCGGGATTGAGGTCCTGGAGATAGGGCGCAAACGTCGCCGCCTGCGCGCGGGCGGCAATCCCGCCCGGCTGCGGCATCGGCGGCGCATGCGGGTCGTCGCGCGGCGCTTTGCCCGGTTCGGCCATTCCCTCGTTCCGTGATGGGTCCCCGGCGGCTGATGCCGGCGCGCCGCATGGTCGCGGCGAATCTCAAGCTAAAGATGGCATTCGTCGCGCCGAATGGGGAGGGGCTGTTCAGCGCTTCCCCGGCATCGCAATCCGCCGTCCGGCGGCTTCCGGGCGCGGCAGATTGGCGTGCGACGCCTTCATGCGGGCAAGCCCGCGTGCGACGTCATCCGGGAAGGACGCGGTCTTGCCGGCCGTCATGTCGACGTGGAGCGACATGTTCTCGGAAGTCGCCGCAACCCAGCCTTCGTCGGCGTGGAACAGCTGCTCGAAGAAGTGCATGCGCTTGGCGTCGTAGTCGAGCAGCTGGAACGTCACCCGCACAGGGTCGCCGGCATGGAGCTCGCGCAGGTAGCGCACATGCACCTCGGCGGTGAAGCAGGATCGCTTGCGCGTCTTGACGTAATCGAGGCCGCAGCCGATAAGCTCGAAGGCCTCGTCCACCGCGCGATCGAACAGCACGTTGTAGTAGGCCATGTTGAGATGGCCGTTGTAGTCGATCCAGCCGGGCTCCACCCGCATCAGCGAGGAGACGAAGGGGGCGAAGAATACGGGTTCGAGATCGCGACGGTCGAGCATGGCTCGCCCCAACGCTCCCGCCGAACTGATTTCATGTTCGCTGCTGAAGACCGCCGCTGAACGCGCGGGCGATCGCGATTAGGATGCAAGCTCCGATAAAACCGGCAATCAGATAGCCGATCCAACCGGCAAACGTGATACCGAAGAAGCCAAATAGCCAACTAGCAACAGCGGCCCCTATGATGCCAAGCACGATGTTCATCACAAGCCCCATTTGGCTTTTCATGAACTGCTCCGCGAGCCATCCGGCGATTGCACCAATGATGATGGCTGCGATCCAACCGACCTGTTGTTCTTCCATTGCCGTTTCCTCCTTAGCAGGGTGGCCAGGTCTCCAAACCCAGATTACCAATCCGCATCGGAGCTAAAGACCCTCGCAGCCCGAACGAGTTTACGGCCCAAGGATATCAGAACTGTGCCTGGGAATGCTATCGGTGGTCAGCGCGCAGACCGACAAATTAATCGATGGATTAGTGAACCTTATCCAGCTTGCGCGGGGAGGTGAACGCGAGCCTGAGAGGCTGTGTGCGAGCGCCTTGGATGTCCTTCGCAAGTAAGAATGCTGTCCGTTGTGCCGCAGTGGCTGCACATGAACGCTACAAGGCCCGGACCGCCTCCGAACGGCGCGATCTCCGCTACGCTTGACATTGGACGCCCGCACCACTTGCAGGCTCTTAGCGAGGCCACGTTCATTGTCTTGCCCCTTGAGCTAGGGGGCTATCTTGAATACGCGTCCTTAACAAACGAGTCGTGATCTGGTTACAATTTTACCGATTCCTAGCTCGCTATTCGCTTTTTGTACGATAGGCGAGAGCAGCGTCATCAATGTCCGCTTTGGCCCATTTTGCGGACTCAAGGCGGACATCTCCCGAGGTCCGAGAAGTGCCATTACCGGACTCATGCTTTGGACAACCGCCTGCGCTTTCGACTACTGCAATGTGAACCAGAACTTCGCGACGAACGTGGCGCTGCACCAACGTGAGGTGAGACCTTGGGGATTTCGCACCGGGTCGATGCTTCCGCCGGGCGCGGCATTGGGATCGCCCGTAAAAACGAAGCAGTCCTCCTTCGACAGATTGGTATCGTAGTAGCGCAGGTCCAAATTGAAGATATTGCGGGTGAAGGTCACGCCCGCGTTCCAATTGACGTAGGCGGGCAACGGGAACCCACCTAGTGCAACTGACTGATTGCCGAACCAGTAGTA
>JBKOXY010000050.1:0-9985 GCA_046725125.1 Pseudomonadota bacterium
CCCGAGCGGCCGATCGCGATCCTCTCCGGCAACGACATCGAGCATGCGCTCATCGGCCTTGCCGCCATGTATGTCGGCATTCCATACGCGCCGATCTCGCCCGCCTATGCGCTGATCTCGAACGATTTCGACCGACTGAGATCCATCATCGACCTCATCACCCCAGGCCTCGTCTTCGCCGCCGACGGCGATAGCTACGCCCGCGCGATCGACGCGGCGGTGCGCCCAGAGGTCGAGGTCGTCGTCACCCGCAATCCGATCCCCGGCCGCCCGACGACGTTGTTCGAGACATTGCGCGCGCCGACGCCAACGGGCGCGGCCGACGCAGCGCATGGTTCGGTCTCCCCCGACACCAACGCCAAGCTCCTGTTCACCTCAGGCTCGACCGGCGCGCCAAAGGCGGTGATCAACACACAACGCATGTGGTGCTCGAACCAAGCCATGATCCTCTCGCAGCTCGCCTTCTTCGCCGACGAGCCACCGGTGATCGTGGACTGGTCGCCCTGGCACCACACCGCCGGCGGCAACCACAACTTCGGCTTCGTGCTCTACAACGGCGGCACCCTCTACATCGACGAGGGCAAGCCGACGCCGGGTGCGATCGAAACCACGGTGAAGAACCTGCGCGAGATCGCGACCAATTGGTATTTCACGGTGCCCAAGGGGTACGAGGCGCTGCTGCCCTATTTCCGCGCGGACGCGGCGCTGCGGCAGACGTTCTTCAGGGAGCTCAAAGTGCTGTGGTTCGCCGGCGCGGCGCTGTCGCAGTCGGTATTCGATGAAATGCAGGAGCTCGCGCTCGCGGCCTGCGGCGAGCGCATCATGTTTCTGACCGGACTCGGCTCGACCGAAAGCGCGCCCATGGCGATCGCGCGGATGTGGCAGAGCAAGGATTCGACCAATATGGGCGTGCCGGTGCCGGGGGTGGAGCTCAAGCTCGTTCCGACAGAGGATAAGCTCGAGGCGCGACTGCGCGGGCCCAACATCATGCCGGGCTATTGGCGTCAGCGCGACCTCACGGCGCAGGCCTTCGACGAAGACGGCTTCTACAAGCTCGGCGATGCGCTCAAATTCGAAGACCCCGGCGATCCGCGCGCCGGGCTCCTGTTCGACGGCCGCGTCGGCGAGGACTTCAAGCTGACCTCCGGCACCTGGGTGAATGTCGGGCCGCTGCGCGCTCGCCTGCTGGCTCAACTCGAGCCTTATGCGCGCGACGTCGTCATCGCCGGAGCCGATCGCGACGAGATCGGCGCGCTGATCTTCCCGAACCTCGAGGCTTGTCGAAAGCTCGCCGCCAGCGCCGGCGACGTGACCGGCGATGCGCGCGTGCGCGACGAATTGCGCGCGCGGCTCACCGCGTTTGCAAGGACGAGCACGGGCAGCTCGAACCGGGTCTGCCGCGCCATCCTCCTCGGCGAGCCGCCCTCGCTCGATGCCGGCGAAATGACCGACAAGGGCTCGATCAACCAGCGCGCGGTGCTCGAGCAGCGCGCCGATCTCGTGGCCGAGCTCTATGCGCCCGAGCCATCGCCGCGAGTGCTGGTGATCGACGAGGGACCATGATCATGGCGGGCAAGACAGACGGGCTCACCGCGAGCTGGGGCGAGGTTTGGCTCCTCGACGGCGTGCGCACGCCGTTCGCCGACTGTAACGGTGCCTTGGCGCAGGTCTCGCCGACCGATCTCGGCATCAAGGTCGCGCGCGAAGTGTTCGCGCGTTCGGGCGTGTCGCCGCGGGACGTCGGCGCCGTCATCACCGGCTCGATGGCGCAAGCGAGCTTCGATACCTACTGCCTGCCGCGCCATGTCGGGCTCTATTCGGACGTGCCCATCGAGGCGCCGGCGCACATGGTGCAGCGGGTGTGCGGCACCGGCCTCGAGGTGCTGATGCAGGCGGCGGATTTCGTCACGCACCGGGAGATCGAGCTCACGCTGTGCGTGGGCGCGGAGTCCATGAGCCGCAATCCGGTGGCTTCCTACACCATGCGCGGCGGGTTCCGCATGGGCGCCGTCGATTTCAAGGATTTTCTCTTTGAAGCGCTGCTCGATCCGGCCGCCGATGTCACCATGGGCGACACGGCGGAGAACCTCGCGCGGCAATACCAGATCACGCGCGGCGAGGTCGACGCCTTCGCCGCGCAGACCTTCGAGCGCGCGGTCGCGGCGCAGCAATCGGGCTTCTTCGCCGGCGAGATCGCACCGGTCAAGAGCGAGACGTTCGAGCGCGCGCCCTATCGGCCGCGCGCGCTCAAGCTCAGGGGCGTGCACGAGCTGACCGCCGATACCCATGTGCGCCCCTCCCCGCTCGTGACGCTCGCCGCCATCCGGCCGGCCTTTGGCGGGGTGCAGACCGGCGGCAATTCCTCGGCCATCGTCGATGGCGCGGCGGCCGCGCTCGTCGCCTCCTCCGACTACGTCAAGACATCCGGCAAGGCCGCGCTCGCGCGCGTTCTCAGCGGTGCCACCGTGGGCGTGCCGCCGGACGTCATGGGCATCGGCCCGGTGCCGGCCATCAAAGCCGTGCTCGAGCGCGCAGATCTCAAGCTCTCGGATATCGATCGCTTCGAGATCAACGAAGCCTTCGGCGCGCAAGTGATGGCGTGCATGCGCGAACTCGGCATCGACGAGGCCAAGCTCAACGTCAACGGCGGCGCCATCGCCATCGGCCATCCCTTGGGCGCGACCGGCGTGCGGCTCGCGCTCACGCTCGCGCGCGAGCTCAAGCGCGCGCGGCTGCGCTACGGCGTCGCCTCCGCCTGCATCGGCGGCGGCCAGGGCATCGCGCTGCTCATCGAGAATCCCGACCTCCCATCCCCACGGAAGAATTGACCATGGACATCAAAGGACACGCCGCCATCGTGAGCGGCGGCGCCTCCGGCCTCGGCGCCGCGACCGCGAGCGAGCTCGCCCGCGCCGGCGCCAGGGTCGCATGCCTCGACGTCAACCTCGACGGCGCCCGCGCGGTGGCGGAGAAGATCGGCGGGGAGGCGCTGTATTGCGACGTGACCCATGCCGAGCAAGCGGCCGCCGCGCTGGCGCAGGCGCGCGACAAGCACGGCGCGGCGCGCATCCTGATCAATTGCGCCGGCATCGGGCCGGCCAAGCGCATCGTCGGCCGCGACGGGCCGATGCCGCTCGCCGACTTCGAGCGCGTCATCGACATCAATCTTGTCGGCACCTTCAACATGATGCGGCTCGTTGCGGCCGACATGCAAAGCTTGAGCCCGCTCGCCGACGGCGAGCGCGGCGTCATCATCATGACCGCGTCGGTCGCCGCCTTTGAAGGACAAATCGGCCAGGCCGCCTATTCCGCCTCCAAGGGCGGCATCGCCGCGCTCACGCTGCCGGCGGCGCGCGAGTTCGCGCAGTTCGGCATCCGCGTCAACGCCATCGCGCCGGGCATTTTTCACACGCCGATGCTGATGGCGTTGCCGGAGGAGGCGCAGAAGAGCCTCGCCGCGGCGGTGCCGTTTCCCAAGCTGCTCGGCCGACCCGATCAGTTCGCGTCGCTGGCGCGCCACATCATCGAGAACACCTATATCAACGGCGAGGTGATCCGCCTCGACGGCGCGCTCCGGCTCGCCCCCCGCTGAAGCGACCGCGAGGACAGCGCATGCTCGTTAACCGCCGCCTCGTGCGCATCGAATGGGGCGATTGCGATCCGGCCGGGATCGTCTATTACCCCCGCTACTTCGCGATCTTCGACGCCAGCACCACCGCGCTCATCGAGCGCGCGCTCGGCATGAGCAAGCACGACTACCTCAAGGCCTATGATTTCACCGGGCATCCGCTGGTCAACGCCCATTCCCGCTTTCTCATCGCCACCAGGTTCGGCGACGAGGTGACGATCGAGACGACGGTCACTGCGCTGCGCCGATCGAGCTTCGACGTGCGCCACCACCTGTTCAAGGACGGCGCGCTCGCGGTCGAGGGCTTCGAGACCCGCGTTTGGGTCCAGGGCGACCCCGCCAAAGGCACGATGAAGGCCAAGCCCCTGCCGCAAGCGGTGATCGAGCGTCTGGCGCAGAAGTAGGCGCGCGCTTGGTGTCCCACCTTACGACGGCGCAAGGTTCGAACCGGCAATGGGGCGCCGATAGTCGGTCGTCCGCCTATCCGCTGCGTCGACTGCAGGCACGCGATCCTCGGCCAAGCTCGCATCCGCCGCGAACGCCGTCAGCGTGTCGTAGTCGCGTCTTGCCCAGGTCGCGACCGGAACCGGGCCGGTGAGCAGCATGAAATAGTCGTACCGGGCGCGGCGATCGTTCGCCATGATGAACTGGTAGTGCAGGCGGAAGAAGTGGAAGCGCAGCCGCCGGAAGAATTGCGGCGACAGCATATCGCGGAAGCGCAGCATCCAGATCCAGGGATTGCAGCGCGTCGCCCCGGCGTCAGCGCCGATCCCCTCGACCGGATCGAAATCCCAAAAATTCATGATGTCCGCGCGCGACTGGCAGTCGACCCACAGGATCGACGGCTCGGACGCGAGCCGCGCGGTGATCGCGCGCAGCCGCTCGGCTTTGGGATGCAGCGCCGCTCCCGGCGCGATCGAGCCGAGCGTCAGCAGTATGAGCGGGGGTCCGCGGCGGCCGATATCGGGATCGCGCTCGAGCGCGCGCACGACGACCGCCGGCGCCAGGGCGCCGCCGCCGCTGTGCCCGACGACGATGATCTCGTCGGCTTCGTTGGCGCGGACGGCGGCGATGAGACGTTCGGCGCAGGCGTCGATCGGCCGATCGAAGCACGACCGCTCGCCGCGGGCGAATGCGCACAGGTGCGGCCAGTGACTGTTGATCTGCACCACGAACCAGCGGTCCGCGAGCGGGCGCAGCAACGCGAAGATGGCGAAGGCGCACGCGACGCCGATCAATAGCCCTACCACCGTGGGCAAGCCCAGATATTGCGCCGCCACATAGGCGATGAGCCCGCCGCCGGCAACGGACAGCACGAGCCACCAGATCAGCATCATCTGGAAGTAGATCAGCACTAGGCCGAACGCCCACGACGTGCGCAGCACGCGCATGAGCGCGCCGCTGACGAGGTAATCGAGCGTCCAGGCGAGCGCGCGGGGAATCTGCCGCCGCATGGGCTCGGCCATGTTGGCGCGGATGATGTGCTCTTGGCGGGAAAACTCGTAGCGGGTCGAAACCTGCCAGTTCGGTCCCGCCGCTTCGATATCCCAGTGCGCGAATTCTTCCGAGTCGAGCTGGAGCGGCCCGAGCTTGCTCGCCAGCGGCCACAGCGTCAGGAAACGTTTCCACGAACGCTCGAACAGCCGGTAATAGCCCTCGGCTCCCTGCGGGTCGTAGCCGCCGACATAGATGACGTGTCGCCGGGCGATCAAAGCGTTCTCTGCGCGCATGCTCGGTCAGGCACGAGGGCTCGCCACCGCCTCGACCACGGTCATGGCGGGGTGCGCGGTCGGGATGGTTCGCGCCAGGCGCAGACCCGCCTTCTCGAACAGGCCGGCATAGTCCTCGACCGTGCGCTCGCGCCCGCCGCAGAGCAACATCACTTGCAGGTCGAGCCAGCGGCCCGGGCCGGGAGTGTCGTCGGACGGCAACGGCGCTTCGAGCACCAGCACGCGGGCTTGCGGGCGCATGGCGCGACGCACGTTGGCGAGGATGCGAAGGCAATCCCGGTCATCGTAATCGTGCATGAGATGGCGGATGAGGTAGACATCGCCGCCCTCGGGCGCCGGGGTCGTGAATACGTCTCCGGTCACGAAGCTCACGCCCGGGAGCGGCCCGCCCTCGCCGCGTTTGGCCGCGGCGATGGCCTCCGCCATGTCGAACAGCGTCGCGCGCAGCTTCGGGTAGGCGGCGAGCACGGCCGACAACAGCGAGCCGTTGCCGCCGCCGACATCGACGACGTGATCGAATCGCGAGAAGTCGTAGGCGGCGACGATCGCCGGCGTCTCCGGTCCGTGCACCTCGAACATCATGCGATTGAAGCGGCGGGCCTCGTCCGGATGTTGCGCGAGCCAATCGAAGAACGGGGCGCCCTTGAGCGCTTCGAAGGCGGTGCGCTCATCGGCGAGCGCGTCATCGAGATGCGTCCACATGTCGGCGAAATAGTCATTGAGGAAGATCGCCGTCGTTCTGGTGTTGTTGGGCGAATGGGAACTGAGCAGCCGCCCGAGCGGCGTGAGCACGAAGCGCCCGCGTGTCGACTCGGCCACGATCCCCAGCGTCGAGAGCGCGCGCAGCAGCCGATAGACGCGGTCGGGAATGAGGCCGCGCGCCGCGGCAATCGCGGCGTGGTCTTCGATGCCGTCCTCCATCACGTCGGCGAGACCGAGCCGTGCGAAAGTTCCAACCGCGCGGGTCACCCACAAGCTGCTCAACAGTTGCAGCATTTTCTTGTGCAGCAACGCCGGATTGACGTCGGAGGCCTTATCGCGCTTGCTGTCCACGATCCGGTTCCGCAAAACATCGTGCCGCGGCGACGCCCAAACCGATGGGCGGCCGCGCCCCGCATAACCCAATTCAAGGAGCGAGGCTAGGCACGCGCTCCTGCCGCCGACGCCGCGCGCGCCGCGCGCGCATGCTGCCGAGATTGTGCCCGTGAGGCCCGCGAACGTCACTTTACAGTCCCCATCACTTCGGGCTCAATGCCGGCAAAGGCCGCTCAACGGCCACCAATTCCAGCCCGGAGGAGACGATGCCCGCGCGTCGAGCCAAGCATCCCGTTGCCACGTTGGTCGCCGCAGCCGCAGCGCTGTCGGTCGCAGCATCCGCCGCGCTCGCGCAGGACAAGACCTTCGAGCTCAAGCTTTCGCACTGGGTGCCGCCCACGCATCCGCTGCAGAAGGCGATGGAAGAATGGGGCGCGTCGGTCGAGAAGGCGTCGAACGGGACCATCAAATCGAAAGTGTTCCCGTCCCAGCAGCTGGGCAAGGCCTTCGACCACTACGACATGGCGCGCGACGGCATCGCCGACTTCACCTATGTCAATCCGGGCTATCAGCCCGGCCGTTTCCCCATCATCTCCGCCGGCGAATTGCCGTTCCTGGTCGGCGACGCCAAGGGCGGCATCCGCGCGGTCGACGCCTGGTACCGCAAATACGCGCCGAATGAGATGAAGGACGTGAAATATTGCTTCTCCTTCATCCTCGATCCGCTCACCTGGCACTCGAGCAAGAAGAAAATCGTGGTGCCGGGCGACATCAAGGGAATGAAGGTTCGCCCCTCGCAAGCGACCGTGGCGGCCTGGGTGACGCTGCTCGGCGGCACCAACGTGCAGGCGAGCGCGACCGAGGTGCGCGACGTGATGGAGAAGGGCGTGGCGGAGGCGGTCACCTTCCCCTGGGGCTCGGTGCCGCTGTTGGGCGTCGACAAGGTCACGAAGTATCACATGGACGCGCCGCTCCACACCGTCACGTTCCAGTGGCTGATGAGCCCGCGTACCTATGCGGCCATGTCGGCGGCGCAGAAGAAGGTCATCGACGACCACTGCACCACCGAGTGGGCGGGGAAATTCGCCGATCCGTGGGCGGATTTCGAGCACGCGGGCCTGGCCAAGGTCAAAGCCGAGCCCGGACATGAGGTCTACCCGATCACCAACGCGCAGCTCGACGAATGGAAGAAGTCGGCCGAACCACTGGAGGCGCAGTGGACCGACAACGTCCGCAAGGCCGGCGGCGATCCGGCCACCATCATGAAGGAGCTCAAGCAGTCGCTCGCCCAATACAAGGCGGCGTACTGACGGGCGTCAGTCGGGGCGGCTTCGCTGCAAGCGGGTCGTTCGTGATCAAGCTGGCGGCGGCGGAATTTCCGCCGCCGTCGTCATGAAGGCGCTGCGATCGGTTTCATGCGCGAAAGGGCTGGGGCGTGAAAACCAACTTCGTGGATCGCTTCATCGATTCCATCGAGTTCTTGGCCGCGCTCTTCGTCGGGATCGTCGCCGCCGACGTGTTCGTTTCGGTGCTGCTGCGCTATTTCTTCGCTGTCTCGATCCCCGACAGCTACGACTTCGGCCGCCTGCTGTTGGGCGTGCTGATCTTCTGGGGCATCGGGGCGACCTCCTATCGCGGCACCCACATCACCGTCGATCTCCTCTACGCCAATGTCGGTCCCAAATATCGGCGCGCGATCGACGTATTCGCAACCCTCGTCCTCTTGTTCGTGGTCGCGGTGCAGACCTTCACGCTGTACGACAAGGTCTGGACCACACGCGCCGACAACGTGCTCACCTTCGATCTTCGACTGCCGACCTGGCCGTTCTTCGCGCTGGCCTGGATCGGCGACGTATCGGCGGTGATCCTGATCGCGCTGCGCACCTATCGCCTGATCTTTCATCCCGAATTGCTGAGCCGGCCCGATCAGATCAAGCCGGTCGAGTGAGATCGATGAGTTCCGACGCCATCGCGATCCTGGGCTTCGTCGTCCTGTTCGTGCTGATGCTGCTGCGGGTGCCGGTCGGCATGGCGATGGGATTGGTGGGCGTGAGCGGCTTCGCCTACATGGTCGGCGGCGCGGCGGCATTGAAGAACGTCGGCCATACCACCATGCGCACGGTGACTGACTACAACTTCGCGGTCGTGCCGCTGTTTCTGCTGATGGGGGCATTCGCCACCACCTCGGGCATGAGCCGCGAGCTGTTCCGCGGGGCCAACGCCTTCGTCGGCCACCTCAAGGGCGGGCTCGGCATCGCCACGATCGCGGCCTGCGGCGGGTTCGCGGCGATCTGCGGCTCCTCGGTGGCGACCGCCGCCACGTTCTCGAAGGTCGCCTATCCCGAAATGCGAGCCTTCGGCTATCCGCAGTCGTTCGCCACCGGCGTCATCGCCGCGGGCGGAACGCTCGGCATCATGATCCCGCCCTCGACGGTGCTCGCCGTTTACGGCCTGATCACCGAGCAGGACGTCGGCAAGCTGTTCATCGCCGGGGTTTTGCCCGGCGCGCTCGCCGTCGCCATGTACATGATCACCATCACGATCATCGGGATGGTGCGGCCGGCCTTCCTGCCGTCCGGGCCGCGCAGCTCCTGGAAGGAGCGCCTCGAAGGGCTGCGCGACATCTGGGCGACGCTGCTGCTGTTCGCGTTCGTGATCGGCGGCCTCTACGGCGGCCTGTTCACCGCGACCGAAGCCGCCGGCGCCGGCGCCGGCGGAGCTTTCGTCATCGGCGCCGCGCGCGGACGGCTGTCATGGGCCGGCATTTTTAATTCGCTGCTCGAGACCACGCGCGTCACCGCCGCGGTCTTCACCGTCCTGATCGGCGCCATCCTGTTCGGCTATTTCCTCACCATCACCCAGACGCCGCAGAAGGTCACCGAGTTTTTGACCGGCCTCGGGGTTGGGCGCTACGGCGTGCTCTCGCTGATCATGATCATGTACCTGGTGCTGGGATGCCTCATGGACGCGCTCGCCATGATCATCATCACCGTCCCGATCATCTTCCCCGTCATCAAAGAGCTCGGATTCGACCCGATCTGGTTCGGGGTGATCATCGTCATGACGGTCGAGCTCGGCCTCATCCATCCTCCGGTCGGCATGAACATCTTCGTGATAAAAAGCGTGGTGGAGGATGTGAAGATTTCGACCATCTTCTACGGCGTCCTGCCGTTCATCGTCACCGATATCCTGCGCTTGATCATTCTGATTGCGTTTCCCATCATCGCGCTCTACCTGCCCTCGAAAATGTGACTTGCGCGTCACAGCACGAAGGGGGCCGTCACGGCCCGACCTCTGCTCGGGAGAGAGGGCGCAGACCGAGTTGGCCGCGCGAGCAATTCCCTGATCGTGCCCATTGACGTATGCTGACTTCGTCACACCGAGTGAGGCCGTCCTCACGAGGAGCCAAGTCATGACAGCATATGTTCGCAATCGACTGGCCATCGCGCTCGCGGCTATGCTCTTAACTGCACCGGCCGGCCCCAGCGCGTGGTCGCAGGCGATGGGAACGATCAAGATCGTCGTGCCCTACACGCCGGGCAGCGGCCCCGACATTCTCTCTCGCCTGATGGCGGAGCAGATCGGCCGCGCG
>JBKOXY010000215.1:0-3678 GCA_046725125.1 Pseudomonadota bacterium
GCCAGAACGCGCAGCCGCCGAGCGTGACGTTGATGTCCTTGACCTGCACGCCGGCGGTCCGCAGCGCCTGGCGGATCGCGGCATAGCGCGTGGGCGCGGCGAGCCAGGTGTTCTCCCACGGCATGTGCAGATTGTAGTAGATCGCATCCTTGCGCCGCGAGATCGCCTTGATGCGCACGAGCGGATTCCAGTGCAGCCCGCCCATCAGCCGCGTGAACTCGCCGAAGCGCCCCTCCGGCCAGGTCCAACCGGTCGGCAGGATTTCCGCCTCCAGCACGATCTCGGCGTCGGCGACGTAGGGCAGATCGATGGTCGTGCACGGCGCCAACTCGACCGGTGCGCCGCGCAATCCGCCCGCGATCGCCATCTCGTCCACGCCGAGCGGCGCGCGATAGCCCGAGCCCGTGATCTCGATCGGATGGGTACCGATGCTGATCGAGATCGGCAACGGACGGCCGCTCTCGCAGGCCCGCTGCGCGAACAATCGCATGTTGTTCGGTGTGACGATGTCGATGCCGGTGAGGCTCTTTTCCTTCACGATGAAGCGGTAGATGCCGCTGTTGATCCCGAGCTCGGGGTCGCGCGCGATCACCACGCCGGCGGTGATCATCGGACCGCCGTCGAAGATCGAGGACATGGGGATCGGCAGCTTGTAGAGGTCGACCTCGTCGCCGACGACGACCACCTCGCGCGCCGGCGAGGTCTTGACGTATTTCGGCGGGATCGGGTGGTTGATGGCCTGCGTGAGCTTGTCCTCGATCTCGCGGTAGGTCTCGCAGCCGAGCGCCATCATCGAGCGCTCGCGCGTGCGGATGAGGCCGGAGACCACCGGCAGCTCGTAACCGATCACGTTGTGGAAATAGAGCGCGGTGTCGGCCTGATCGACCAGCGTCGCGATGTGGCGGATGTCCACGGGCTGGTGCAGGTCGACGAGCTCGCCGCTCTGCCGCAGGCGGTCGAGGAACTGGCGGAAGTTCTCCTGCATCGAGGCGCTCCGAAGGCGGCGAGAGGTTGTTGGCGGCCGTGGCCTAAGCTACTTAGACCGGCATCGGACCACAATCCAGGCGGCAAGGGGCGAGACATGGTGAGCGGCAAGAAGACCATGAAAGCGCTCGTTCTGCGCAAGCACGGCGGGCTCGACGAGCTTGCGGTCGTGAGCGATCACCCGCTCCCTGCCGCCGCCGCGGGCCAGGTGGTGATCCGCGTGCGGGCGTCGTCGTTCAACTATCACGACGTGTTCACGGTGCGCGGCATGCCCGGCATCAAAGTGCCGTTGCCGGTGGTGATCGGCCTCGACATGGCGGGCGAGATCGCCGAGGTCGGAGCCGGCGTCACCGGCTGGAAGGTCGGCGAGCGCGTGCTGGTCAACCCGCTCAACAAGACGAAGGGCCTGATGGGCGAGATGCTCGACGGCGGCATGGCGGAACATTGCCTCGTCGCCGCCGACCAGCTCGTCGCCATGCCTGCGGGCGTCAGCTTCGAGGAGGCTGCCGCTTTGCCGGTCGCCTACGGCACGGCGCACCGCATGCTGATCACCCACGCCACCGTCAAGCCGGGCGATCGCGTGCTCGTTCTCGGCGCCAGCGGCGGGGTCGGCACCGGATGCGTCATTCTCGCCAAGTATCTCGGCGCCGAGGTGATCGCGTGCACGTCGAGCCCGGAAAAGATGCACAAGCTCAAAGAGCTCGGGGCGGACGAGGTGGTCAATGTCAAACAAGTCGATTTCTCGAAATGGGCGATCGAGAGATACGGCAAGCCGCAACGGCGCAGCTACGAGGGCGGCGTCGACGTGGTGATCAACTTCACCGGCGGCGATACCTGGCACCCTTCGCTGCGCTGCCTCAAACGCGGCGGCAAGCTTCTGGTCTGCGGCGCCACCGCCGGCTACGATCCCAAGGAGGATCTGCGCTACGTGTGGAGCTTCGAGCTCAAGATCATCGGCTCGAACAGCTTTTATGACGACGATTTGCGCGCCCTGATGACGCTCATCGCGGATGGCAAGATGCGGCCGGTGATCGACAAGGTGCTGCCGCTCGCTCAGGCGCGCGAGGGATTGCGCCTGATCCAGGACCGCGAGGTCATCGGCAAGGTCGTGGTCGCGCCATGAGCGAAGAGATCACGCTCGAGCGCGTGCAGGCGCTCGTCACCCGCGCCCCTTATCATCAATGGCTCGGTCTGAAAGTCGTCGCGCTCCACGACGACGGCATCGAATTGAAGGCGACGTGGCGGGAGGAGTGGGTGGTCAATCCGGACCGGCGCTATACCCACGGCGGCGTTCTCGCCACGCTGATCGATATCGGCGGCGACTGGGCCATGGTCAAGAAAATCGGCCGCGGCGTGCCCACCATCAATCTGCACGTCGACTATCACGCCGTGGCCATGCCCGGCGATCTCACCATCCGCGGCAAGATCGTGCGGATGGGCAGTCAGTTTTCGACCGCGGAGGCGCAGGTGTTCGACGCGCAGGGCAAACTCATTGCCAGCGGCCGCGGCACCTATCTCACCGCTCCGCCAAAGGTATGAGAGATGCGTGTCCCGGGCACAGCACAGCACGCAGCCTTAAGGGCGTTTCACGAGCTGAAAGCCAATGCCCCACTTCACCAACCTCGGCGACCTCATCCGCCGCGATCGCGATCTCGATAAAGTCGCGATCATCGATCTCGGCGGTAAGCTCCCGCGCGAGGTCAGCTATGCCCGGCTCGACGCCATGGCGAACGGCGTCGCCCGCGCGCTTTCCGTGCGCGGCCTTGCGCGCGGGGATCGCCTAGCCATCCTCTCCGCCAACCGCGTGGAATATCTCGCAGCCTATTACGGCATCATGCGCGCCGGTCTGGTCGCGGTTCCCGTGAGCTTCAAGTTTCCCCGCTCGACCATTCATTTCATCTTGCGCGATGCCGACGCGAAGCTCGTGTTCTGTGACATGCCGCGCGCTCCCGACTGTCCGCTGGGTATTCCGGCCGTGCATTTCGGCGGCGATGGAGCCAGCGGCTTCGATCGCTTCCTCGACGGCGGGCCGTTCGACGCCGTCGTGCCGAGGCCGCGCGAACCTGCGATGTTTCTCTACACCTCGGGCTCGACCGGGATGCCGAAGGGCGTCGTGCTCTCGCACCAGAGCCACATCTGGGTGGTTGAGACGCGGCTGACGGACGAGCTCGAGCGCCACCGGTATCTCATCGCGGCGCCGCTCTATCACATGAATGCGCTGGCGCTCGCCAAGCTCGCCTGCGCGGCGCACGCCACCATCGTGCTGCTGCCGCAATTCACCGCCCCCGCCTATATCGAAGCGATCGGACGCAACCGCTGCACCTGGCTCACCGCCGTGCCGCCGATGATCGCCATGATGCTGCGCGAGAGAGAACTGCTCGCCCGCACCGATCTCTCCAGCGTCGAGTTCATCCGCATGGGCTCGGCTCCGGTCAGTCGCGCTCTGATGGAGGCGATCCGCCATGCTTTGCCGCGAGCCTCGGTCACCAACGCCTACGGCACGACTGAAGCCGGTCCCGTCGTCTTCGGCCCGCACCCCGAAGGCCTGCCCCAGCCGGACATGTCGGTCGGCTACCCGCATCCGAAGGTCAAGCTGCGGCTGGCCGACGGCGATGACCGCGACACGGATCAAGGCGTGCTGGAAATGAAATGCCCGGCGCTCATGAACGGCTATCACAACCGGCCGGACGTGAA
>JBKOXY010000423.1:0-8319 GCA_046725125.1 Pseudomonadota bacterium
ATTGGACCGATCGAGTTATCTCGCGCTGTGCCAACAAAGCAGCAACGTACGTCCTTTCACCTATCGCGCGGTTGATGCGGGCTTGTTCAATGCGGTCGTGAGCCAGCAGCTTCCGCCGTGTCCGGGGCCAAACATCGAACGCGCGGGCGCGACGGTTCGTCCGCGGCCGGAGCGCTGACATGTTCGGCAAACTGACCTGGGATGCAATCCCATGGAGCCAGCCGATCCCGCTCGTTGCTGGCTCGGTGGTGGTGCTGATCATTCTCGCGGTGATCGCTTGGGTCGTGCTCAAAGGCTACCTCCCGTACCTTTGGCGCGAGTGGATCACGAGCGTGGACCACAAGCGGATCGGTGTGATGTACACCCTGCTCGGCTTGGTCATGCTGCTGCGCGGGTTCATCGACGCGATCATGATGCGCTCGCAGCAGGCGATCGCATTTCGCGCCGCCGGCTATCTTCCGACCGAGCACTACGACCAGATCTTTTCCGCGCACGGCACGATCATGATTTTCTTCGCGGCCATGCCGATCGTCATCGGCCTCATGAATTTCGCGGTGCCGCTGCAGCTCGGCGTGCGCGATGTCGCTTTCCCGACGCTGAATTCGACGAGCTTCTGGCTCACCGCGACAGGCGCGCTGCTGGTCAACATCTCCCTCGTCGTCGGCGAGTTCGCGCGCACGGGCTGGCTGGTTTACCCGCCCTTGTCCGAGCTGCCTTACTCGCCCGGCGTCGGTGTCGATTACTACCTGTGGGCGCTGCTCATCTCCGGGGTCGGCACGCTCATGACCGGCATCAACTTCGTCACGACGATTCTCAAGATCCGCGCGCCCGGCATGAGCTACTTGCGCATGACCATTTTCTGCTGGACCGCCCTCGCCGCCAACCTGCTGATCGTCGCGGCGTTTCCGATCCTCACCGCCACCTTGGGAATGCTGGCGCTCGACCGCTACCTCGGCTTCCATTTCTTCACCAACGACGCCGGCGGCAACATGATGATGTTCATCAACCTGATCTGGGCCTGGGGCCATCCCGAGGTCTACATCCTGGTCCTGCCGGCGTTCGGGATCTTCTCCGAGGTGATCTCCACGTTTTCGGGCAAGCCTTTGTTCAACTATCGCTCAATGGTCGCAGCGACGATGTTCATCTGCCTCGTCTCCTACATGGTCTGGCTGCACCATTTCTTCACCATGGGGGCGGGCGCCGACGTCAACGCCTTCTTCGGCATCTCCACCAGCATCATCGCGGTCGGCACCGGGGTGAAGGTCTACAACTGGCTGTTCACGATGTACGGGGGCCGCATCCGCTTCACGACCCCGATGCTGTGGTCGTTGGGATTTCTCGTGACGTTCACGATCGGCGGTATGACCGGCGTGCTTCTTGCCGTGCCGCCTGCCGACTTCTTGCTGCACAACAGCCTGTTCCTGGTTGCCCATTTCCACAACGTCATCATCGCCGGCGTGATATTCGCTGCCTTCGCCGGCGTGACGTACTGGTTCCCCAAGGCATTCGGGTTCAAACTCGACGAAGGCTGGGGCAAGGCCGCGTTCTGGCTCTCGCTCCTCGGCTTTTACGTGGTGTTCATGCCGCTCTATGTTGCCGGCCTGCTCGGCATGACGCGGCGCTTGCAACACTACGATGTGGCGGCGTGGCGCCCATGGGTGCTCATCGCCGGGTTCGGCATCATCGTCATGATGGCGGCCGCCGCCTGCCAGGTGGTGCAGTTCGTGGTGAGCATCCGGCGGCGCGAGGAATTGCGCGACGCGACCGGCGACCCCTGGGACGGCCGCTCGCTCGAATGGGCGACGACCTCGCCGCCGCCCGCCTTCAATTTCGCGGTGCTGCCCAACGTGCGCGGGGCGGAGCCGTATTGGGACATGAAGCAGCGCGCCATCGAGGCGCAGCAGTTGTCGCCCGAGCCCAAATATGAGCCGATCGAGATGCCGCGGAACAGCCCGACCGGATTCATCACCGCGTTCTTCTCCACCCTCACCGGCTTCGCGCTGATCTGGCACATCTGGTGGCTGGTGGGCCTGGGGCTCGTGGCCGCCTATGCGGTGTTCGTATGGTTCGCGTGGCGCGACGCCGTCGAGTACTCGATTCCGGCGGAAGAGGTCGCCCGGTACGACCGCGAGCGCCGGCGCGCCCGCGCCCAATGGCTCGCGCAACACGCTGGGCAGCCGGCATGAGCACGACCGATACATCGTTCGAGCGCGCGAGCGATCCGTACCGGGTCGGGCGCAGCCGTGATTGGGTCAGCACCGGCGCTGGCCGAGGGTACGTTTATGCAACCGGGCACGGCGAAGGGGGCCCGGCTTCGAAACGCGTGATCGTCGGCTACGGCTTCTGGATATTTCTGCTCAGCGACATCGTGATGTTCTCCGCCTTCTTCGCCGCGCATGCCGTGCTGCAAACGGCCACCGCGGGCGGGCCTTCCGGGCGCGAGCTGTTCAACTGGTGGAGCATCGTGGCGCAGACGGCGTTTTTGCTCGTCTCGAGCTTCACCTGCGGGCTGTCGGCCGTAGCGACCGAGGCACGCAATCAGCTGTGGACGCAGGTCGCGCTGCTGGTGACGGGATTGTTCGGGCTGGGCTTCCTGGTGCTCGAGGGGCGGGATTT
Organism: Pseudomonadota bacterium; assembly: GCA_046725125.1. Taxonomy (GTDB): domain Bacteria; phylum Pseudomonadota; class Alphaproteobacteria; order Rhizobiales; family Xanthobacteraceae; genus VAZQ01. The sequence continues at coordinate 2,617 of JBKOXY010000423.1, forward strand.
TGCCGGCATGGTCATGCAAGGCGCCGGCCCCGACCGCAGCGCTTTCCTCTCGTCCTTGTTCGCCGTGGTTGGCTTGCACGGACTGCATGTCAGCGCGGGGCTGTTGTGGCTGGGCACGATGATGGCGCAGGTCTTCGTCAAAGGCTTTCGCGCGGATATTCTGCGCCGCCTGGTGTGCTTCAATCTGTTCTGGCATGCACTCGACATCATTTGGGTTGCTCTGTTCACGGTGGTCTACCTGATAGGATTGGGCCGATGAGTCACGAGACCGACAGACGAGACCCGGGCGACGTGGGACCCGGATTCATGGATGCGGCGGAACTGACGATTCGCGAAGGGATCGCGCGCTACGTCATTGGATTTGTGCTCGCGTGCGTGCTGACCGCAGCGTCGTTCTACGTGCTCAACACGTCCCTGATCTGGGGTCCGGGCATCCCGGTTGCGCTGATTGTGCTCGCTATCGCGCAGATGGGCGTGCATCTGGTTTTCTTCCTGCACATCACCACGGCTCCCGACAACACCAACAACGTGCTGGCGCTGGCGTTCGGCGTCCTCATCGTCGCGCTGGTGATCGCCGGCTCGCTATGGATCATGGACAACCTCAACCAAAACATGGTGCCGATGCATCAGATGATGCAGATGCAACGGTGATCGTTCGGCGACGCGTCCGCCGGGATTACAATTTGCTCAGACGCAAATCACTGTTCGGCGGCAGCGAGTGCGCCGCGGCTTCTTGGTCTCATGAGTCTTGAAGCCCTCCTCTTTCAGGCGCTCAACGGGCTCGCCACGGCGTCGAGTCTGTTTTTCGTGGGCGCCGGGTTGTCGCTCATTTTCGGCGTCACCCGCATCATCAATATCGCCCACGGCTCGTTCTACATGCTGGGGCTTTACCTCGCCGCGAGCCTCGCCACCAAGGTGGGCGGGGCGCTGGGCTTTTGGGGCGGCATCATCGCTGCCGGACTGGTGGTGGCGGCGCTCGGGGCGCTGATCGAGGTGCTGCTGCTGCGCCGCATCTATCAGGCGCCGGAGCTGTTCCAGTTGCTCGCCACCTTCGCGCTGGTCTTGGTCATCAACGACGCGGCGCAATACGTGTGGGGACCCGAAGACCTGCTCGGGCCGCGCGCGCCGGGCTTGCGCGGCTCGATCGAAATTCTCGGACGCAACTTTCCGAGCTACGACCTGTTCCTAATCGTCATCGGTCCGCTTGTCCTGCTGCTGCTTCACCTGATGCTGTCAAAGACCCGCTTCGGGCGGCTGATCCGCGCGGCCACGCAGGACCGCGAGATGGTCGGCGCGCTCGGCGTCAACCAAGCCATGCTGTTCACCGTAGTGTTCGTGCTCGGCGCCTTCCTCGCCGGCTTCGGCGGCGCGTTGCAGGTGACGCGCGAGCCCGCCAATCTCGGGCTCGACCTGGTCGTGATCAGCGACGCCTTCGTCGTGGTGGTGGTCGGCGGCATGGGATCGATCACCGGCGCCTTCCTCGCGGCCGTCATCATCGCCGAGGTGAAGGCGCTGTGCATCGGGCTCGGCCTCGTCCATTTCGGCGCCTTTGCCGTCAACTTCTCCAAGCTCACGCTAGTGGCGGAATTCCTGGTAATGGCGATCGTTCTGATCGCGCGGCCCTATGGGTTGCTCGGCCGCCCGCAAGCCGCGGTGCGCAATCCGGCCGAGATCGACGATCCGATCCGGCCCGCGACTTTGCCGCTCAAGCTCGCCGCGGCGGCGGTGCTCGTCGGCCTTCTGCTGCTCTCATTCGCATACAAGTCTTCGCCCTACGCGCTGGTGCTCGGCATCGACGTGCTGATCGCGATCCTGTTCGCCACCTCGCTGCATTTCATCATGGGTCCCGGCGGCATGCATTCCTTCGGCCACGCCGCTTATTTCGGCCTCGGCGCCTATGGCGCGGCCCTAATGGTGAAGTTTTTTGCCGCGCCGACGCCGGTCGCGCTCATCGTCGCGCCGCTCGTAGCGCTCATGGGAGCGTTGTTGTTCGGCTGGTTCGCGGTACGGCTCTCCGGCGTCTACCTCGCGATGCTCACGCTCGCCTTCGCGCAGATCGTGTGGTCGATCCTGTTCCAGTGGGAGGACGTCACCGGCGGTTCCAACGGCATTCTCGGCATCTGGCCACAGGCGCCGTTCGACAGCCGTCCGGCCTTTTATCTCCTGACCCTGGCTATCGCGGTCGCGGGCGTTCTCATCTTGCGTCGCTTCCTGTTCGCACCGTTCGGCTATGCCATGCGGGCCGGACGCGACTCGGCGCTGCGCGCGGAAGCAATCGGCATCAACGTCAAGCGCGTGCAGTGGATCGGCTTTGCCATCGCAGGGACCTTCGCCGGCATTGCCGGCGGCAGCTTCGCATTCGCCAAGGGAACGATTTCGCCGGACGTGGCCTGGGTGTCGCGCTCGATCGACGCCATGGTGATGGTGCTCCTGGGCGGCATTCAGACCCTGACCGGCCCGATCGTCGGCGCCGCCGTTTTCACCGTTCTGCAGGATAACGTCATGCGCCAGACCGCGTTCTGGCGCGGCCTGCTCGGCGCAGTGATCCTAATGTTGGTGCTGGTGTTCCCGGGCGGCATCGTCGGCGCGCTGAGCAAGCGGGTGGCGGCGCGGAGAAAGCCCGCATGAGCGTGCTCTGCGTTCGCAACCTGTCGAAGGCTTTCGGCGGCGTGCACGCGGTCGAGAACGTCAGCTTCGACGTCGGCGAAGGCGAGTTCCTGGCGTTGATCGGCCCCAACGGGGCGGGGAAATCGACCTGTTTCAACATGATCAACGGGCAGCTCGCGCCCGATCGCGGCGATATCGAATTCGCCAATCGCAGCATCGTCGGATTCAAGCCGCGCGACATTTGGCGGCTCGGCGTCGGACGCACCTTTCAGGTGGCGGCGACCTTCGGTTCGATGACCGTGGCCGAGAACGTCCAGATGGCGCTGGCGAGCCACCACGGCGAGATCTTCCGCTTCGGCGCGGCATTCGCGTCCCGTCATCGCGGCAGAGCGATCGAGCTCCTCGACCAGGTCGGCATGGCTCCTTCCGCCGCTCGTGCCTGCAAGGAGCTTGCCTACGGCGACGTGAAGCGCGTCGAGCTCGCCATCGCGCTCGCCAACGAGCCGCGCCTGCTGCTGATGGACGAACCAACCGCCGGCATGGCACCGCGCGAGCGCAACGACCTGATCGGCTTGGTGAAGCGGCTGGTGATCGAGCGCGGGATTTCGGTCTTGTTCACCGAACATTCGATGGACGTGGTGTTCGCTTATGCCGACCGCATCATCGTGCTGGCCCGCGGCGTGGTGATCGCCGACGGCAGCGCCGAGGCCATTCGTGACAACGCGCAGGTGCAGCAGGTCTATCTCGGAACCGGCCGCACCTTCGCGCCCGCTGCCGAGGCGCGGCCATGAGCGCGGCCATGCTCGAGGTGGAGAACCTCAAGGCGTGGTACGGCGCTGCGCAAATCCTGTTCGAGCCGTCCTTCCACGTCGGCCGCGGCGAGGTGGTCGCGCTGATGGGCCGCAACGGCGCCGGCAAATCGACGACGTTCAAGGCGCTGATGGCACTGATCCCGCAACGCGGCGGGACGGTCCGCTTCATGGGCGAGGACATCTCCAATCTCAAGCCGTTCGAGATCGCGCGACGGGGGCTGGGCTTCGTGCCCGAGGACCGGCGCATCTTCTCGGACCTGACGGTGGCCGAGAATCTCGACATCGGCCGCCAGCCGATCCGATACCATCCGGACGGGCGGCCTGCACCGTCGTGGACCCCCGAAAAGCTCTTCACGATCTTTCCCAATCTCGCCGGCATGCCCGATCGTCGCGGCGCCCATATGAGCGGCGGCGAGCAGCAGATGCTCACGGTTGCCCGCACGCTCATGGGCAATCCGCTATTGGTGCTGCTCGACGAGCCCTCCGAAGGCGTTGCGCCGGTGATCGTGGAGCAGATGGCAAACACCATCATCGAGCTCAAGAAGGAAGGACTGTCGGTGTTGCTGTCCGAGCAGAACATCCATTTCGCGGAGCTCGTCTGCGACCGCGCCTATGTTCTCGAGAAGGGGCAATTGCAATGGCATGGTCGCATGGCCGAGCTCGCCAAGGACGTCGCGGTCCAACGCCGGCTGCTGTCGGTATGACCTGAGCGCCGGGGGCGATCAGCGGCCGCCGCGCTCGAGAATGGCGCGCAGCCGTTGCGGCGTCACCGGCAGCCGGGTAATTGCGCCTGGGATGCCGACCGCATCGTCGATGGCCGCCGCGATCGCCGCGCCGACGGCGTTGACGCCACCCTCCCCCGCGCCTTTCAAGCCGAGCGGGTTGAGCGGTGAAGGCGCGTCCTGCGTGATCAGCACGTCGAGCGCCGGCACCTCCCGCGCCGTCGGTATGAGGTAATCCGCGAAATTCACCGACAGCGGCTCGCCCCGCTCATCGTAGAGGAATTCCTCGAGCAGCGCGCCGCCGACGCCCTGCGCGAACCCGCCCGCGAGCTGACCTTCGATCAGCATCGGATTGACCGCCCGGCCGACATCATAGGCGAGCAGATAGCGTTCGATCGCCACTCCGCCGGTCTCCCGATCGACTTTGGCGACGGCGACATGCACGCCATAGGGATAGTTCATGTGCTCGGTGTAGAACCAGCCGTCGGCTGAAAGCCCCGGCGCCCGCGCGCCGCGCAGTTTCGATGCCGGCTCCAGTGCCGCGGCGATCTCGCCCAGCGTCATGGAAGGCCCTGCAGCGTTCTTGCTCACCACCTTGCCGTCGATCACTGCGAGCGCATCGGCATCCTGCTGCATGAGCTCGGCGGCGACCTCGGTCGCCTTGGCACGGACCGCGAGCGCGGCAAGCCGCGTCGCCTCCCCGGTCATCACCGTCGCGCGGGATGCGAACGCCCCCATCCCGAATGGGATGCGGTCGGTGCGGCCGTGCACGACCCGCACGCGCCGATAGTCGACGCCGAGCGCATCGGCGCAGATTTGTGCCACCACCGTTTCGATGCCCTGGCCGAGCGAAGCCGCCCCGGTCACGACCTCGACCACACCGGAGGTGTCGACCGATACCCGCACGCCGTCGAACGGCCCGAGCCCGCTCTTCTCGACGAAGAGGGCAAGTCCCGCCCCGACGCATTCGCCACGGGCGCGACGCCGCTCGAGCTCGCCCTGCAAGTCGCTCCATTTCACCGCCGCCAGCGCCTTGTCGAGCAGGCCGGCATAGTCGCCGGAATCGAGCACGACCTCGGTGCTCAGCGTCGCTAGCGGCCGACCATACGGCATCTCCTCCTTGGCAATGAGATTGCGGCGACGAACATCGACCCGGTCGATCAAAAGCCGCGCCGCGATCGCGTCCATCAGCCGCTCGCGCACAAACGTGCTTTCGAACCGCCCCGGGGCGCGATAGGTGCCGCACGGCGTCTTGTTGGTGAGCCGAACGCGGCCGGTCGCCCGATAGGCCGGCACGCGATAGGGACCCGGCAGCATTGCCGCCGCGAGATCGGGCACCGTGGCCGCGTGGGTGCGCACATAGCCGCCCTGGTCGTGAAAGAATTCGTCCTCGATGGCGAGGATGCGGCCCTCGGCATCGACGGCGGCGCGGACCTTGTGGCGCTGCTGGCGCGAATGATTCGCCGCGATCAGGTGCTCGCGCCGGTCCTCGATCCATTTCGCCGGCCGTCCGAGTCGCAGCGCGGCGAGGCAGACCAACACGTCCTCGGGATAAAGCTCGC
>JBKOXY010000043.1:0-2145 GCA_046725125.1 Pseudomonadota bacterium
TCGACGATCACGATTTGCTGCGCGGTGAGGAAAAACCTGTGGGTCTTGACCTGCGGGACCTTCTGGCCGACGTCGCTAGGCATCGGCCGCGGGTTGATGCCCGGCGGTATCGGCTCGCCGATCGCCGCCTGAACGTCGGCCACGTCCGCCTTCATATCCTTGACGAACTCTTTGATGGTGTGACGCTGTTCCAGCGTAAGATTGAGCTTGGGAGCCGGCGCAAGCACGTCTTGTGACGGAGTTTGTTGCGGCGCAATTTGCGCCTGGGCGGCCGAGCCGATGAACGACAGCATCAGTATGAGAGCACTGATGATCGACGCGTTGTGCATCGCATTCTCCCGAAAGCTCCGCATTGCCGGTGCAGCCGGTGGCGTAAGGAAAAGCAATACCGGCACCCAATGGAAATGAACTTTTTCCGAGCGAAATAGTTCCGGACAAAACCGCGGCCGGCTGCGGTGCATCGAGTTTCCCTTCGACATTCCCACATGGCCGTCAACTTCGCATATAATGGCCGGCCGGTTCACCGGGGAAGATGGCAGTAGCTAAGGCGCTCTCATGAGCAGGGCATTCGTCAAAGACCTGGAAGACGCCGTCGAAGAGCTGCTGGAGCGGCCGATTTCTCCGCATCCGAACCTCGTGACCGCCGAGGGGCTCGCCCACATCGAGGCCGAAGTCGCGCGCCTGCAGCAGGAGCACGCCGCTGCGCAGGCGGCGAACGACCGCGCCGCGCTGGCGCGCGCGGCGCGCGACTTGCGCTACTGGACCGCGCGGCGGGCGAGCGCACAGCTCGTCGCTGCGCCCAGCGATCGCGGCAAGGTGCATTTCGGCTCGACCGTGACCATCGTGCGCGACGACGGGCGCCGTCAGACCTTCCGGATCGTCGGCGAGGACGAGGCCGACCCTGCGCGCGGGACGCTCTCCCATGTCTCGCCGTTGGCGCGCGCGCTGTTCGGAAAACAGGTCGGCGACACGATAGAGGTCGCGCAGTCCGAGGCGGAGATCGTGGAGATCGCTTGAGGCGCGCCCGCGCGTCCATGGCCGCGCAGAACGCGGCTTCAGAGACAACGATCAGATGAACCGATCGGCCGGGTCCGCCTTCCTCAAGGTTTTGTGGACCAAGCCTTGAAGTCCGCGTCCGTTACGCTCGGCAGTTTCTTGACGAACGCGACAATGGTCCAGATCTCCTGGTCCGGCACCTCGATGAGACCGAAGCTCGGCATGCCGGTCATGTGGATGCCGTTCTTGATGACCCAGAACAGATCTTGCGGCCTGCGCTCGTCGGCGAGTTCCTTGAGATCGGGCGGATCGGGGCGCAAGCCTTCGGAGAATTTGGCCCAATTCACGCCCGGCGCGCCGTGGCAGTTGACGCAGCCGCGCTCGGAAAAAGCGCGCGCCCCCGCCTGCACGACCGCGGGATCGTCGAGCGACATCGGCGGCGCGTCCGTCGCGTGCCGCACGATCGAGGCCTGGCGAATGTGGGTGATCGCCCATTTGACGATGGGGCCATCCTCGACCGTCGCGGCAACGCTGTAGTAACCGCCGAAGAAAAACACCGCGGCGCCAATCGCGCCGAGGATCGCGAGAAGACCGATGAGGGCGAGCGTTTTGAGGGTTTTCATGGGCCGATCTCCGGGGTAAGGCCGGTTGCCGGCATCGTAACGCGACCGGCGCAAAAAGAAACGGCGGGGGCCAGCCTGTGCTCGATGTCGGACATTGCACGCATTGGACGTAACCGTGCCGCGCCTGACGGCGACATCAGTCGGCTCCAACCACGCCCTTTGTGAGCGTCGCCACGATCCGCTAAGCTTCCAACCGCCCGGCGCAAAGGGCATGCTGATGGAGATCGCAATGGCAAAGGCGTATTGGATCGCGTTCTATCGTTCGATTTCGAATCCGGATGCACTGGCGGCTTACGCGAAGCTCGCGGGTCCTGCGATCGCTGCCGCCGGCGGGCGCTTTCTCGCGCGCGGTAACGCCGCGAAAGCGTACGAGGCGGGGGTCGCCCAGCGCGTGGTCGTGATCGAGTTCGACAGCGTGGAAAAGGCCGTGGCCGCCCACGACAGCGAGGGCTATCAGGCCGCGCTGAAGGTGTTCGGCAAGGCCGCCGATCGGGATTTGCGGATCGTCGAGGGGTTGGCGTAGGCC
>JBKOXY010000266.1:0-16242 GCA_046725125.1 Pseudomonadota bacterium
CGCAATCAGTGGTACACCGCCGCGACCTCCACCGAAGTCTGCGCAAAGCCGCTGGCGCGCACGATCTGCGACGAGCCGCTGGTGATTTTCCGCGGGCAGGACGGGACCGTCGCCGTGCTCACCGACCGTTGCCCCCATCGCAAGGCGCCGCTCTCCGCCGGCGAGGTAGTCGGCAACGACATCCAGTGCGGCTATCACGGCATTCGCTTCGCCGCCGACGGCGCTTGCACCCACGTGCCGGGCGATGTCCCTATCGGTCGCGATTTCCGCGCAAGATGTTTTCCCGCGCGCGAAGTCCATGGCCTCATCTTCGTCTGGCTCGGCGAGCCTGCGCTTGCCGATCCGGCGCTGATCCCCGACTTTGGCGAGAACGTCAAACCTGGCTGGACCGGCGTTCACGGGATGCTTTACGTCAAGGCCAACTATCAGCTGCTGATCGACAACATTCTCGACCTCACTCACGTCGTGTTCGTCCACAAAACGACGCTCGCCGGCGGCGGCGTCGCCGAGACGCCGCTCCACGTGGAGATCGACGGCGAGGTGGTGCGCGCGCAGCGGCTGATGCACAACGTCGATACCGCTCCGATCTACAAGGCGGCGAGAAATCTCCACGGCAAGATCGACCGCTGGCAGTTCCTCGAGTTCCAGCCTCCGATCTATGCGCGGATCACGCTCGGCGCACGCGAGGCGGGCAGCGATCTTCCATTCGGGACCCCGACCCACGTCGTGCTCAACAGCTTCACGCCGGAGACCGAGCGCACCACGCATTATTTCTGGTCGACGGTGCGCTCCTGGGGGCTCGACGATGCCAACGTTTCGAAAACCTACAAGGACATGACCGATCTCGCATTTGCCGAGGACGCCCGCATCGTCGAAGCGCAACAGCGGCTGATCGATAGCGACCCCTCCGGCACGCCGCTGGTGAGTCTCGCCTTCGACCGCGCTGGCCTCGCCGCGCGGCGGATCATCAAGCGCAAGCTCGAAGCGGAGGCGCAGGCGGCCGCGCTGGCCGTCAAACCGTCACCGCAACGCGCGCCCGTCCGCGGTGCAGACGCCACGGCATGAGCGCGCTCTGGCCGCAGACGCGGACCCGCCTGTTGCTTGCGGATAGCGGTGCCGAGTCTCGCCGGTGGGCCATCCGGCGGTGCAATTCGGCTCGCAAGCCGCCTTACTGCTTTGGACGGATCCTCCGCAGGAACTCCCACGTCGGAACGGCGCTAAGTCCGCCGACGGCGCCGCTGAGGTAACTCGGGATGTCCGAGTTGAACAGCCAGTGCCAGAGGAGCCCGACGAGATAGCTCGTCAGCAGCATGATGGCGAGCGTGATCAGCACTCTCTGCCATACGGGCATGGCACGCCTCCTCGGAGCCTTCCATCAGGGCTCGTCATTTTTGCGTTTTTCCCTCCCCAAACGGATGAAGGCGCGGTGGCGAGCCGCGGTCTCGCATTCGACCCGAGGCCCGCGCGCTAACGCGACAGGATGTTAGCGGCAGAGCTACGCATCACGCCGTCTCCATCACCGGCTCGCGGCCGATAAGCCGCGCGAGCTGGCGCAGCCGCACGAATACGCGCTCCCCCGCGAGCGCCTTGAAGCCGTTATCGAAGCGCAACAGCAATCGGCCGCGCTCGACCACCATCGGCGTCTTCGGCAGCACGCCGGTGGTGGAGGCCGAGACGAGATAGGCGACGCGCAGCGCCGCGCCGAGCACGCGCGCGCGGTCGAGCACGCGGGTCGAGACGAGTTCGCGCAGCCTGGGCGAGAGTTCCTCGTCAACCAGGCCGACATGGCGGAAGAAGACGGCGAGCGAGATGAAGGTGCGGCCGGGGTGATCGACGGCGACGAAGGCGGCGTTAGCGATGATGTTGAGCGATTGCTCGCCGCGATAGTCGGGATGTGCCCGCCAGCCGATGTCGGCGAGAAGGCACGCCACATGGCGCAGCCGCCGCTCTTCTGCGGTCTCGTCGAGCCCGGAGGACGCCATGAAGCGGTCGGTCCAGGCGATCAACTCTTCGCCGTGGGCGGGTGAGCGCGAGCGCAGCACGTTGAGCTCGCTCGCGGCCGCGATCAGCGGATCCTTCGCGCGCTCCTCGGCGTCGAGCATCGAATAGAGCAGGCCTTCGCGCACGCCGAGCGCCGAGACAACGATGTCCTTCGGCCGCGCGATCCGCACCAGGTTTTCGAGCACCAGCGCGGCGTAGGCCAGCAGCGGCCGGCGGGCATCGGTGACCACCTCGATCCGCGAAAGCATCTCGGGATCGACCCGGTGCACGAGGCCGGAGAACTCGAACGCTTCCCGTGCCGGCATCACATAGCCGTGCATGACGTGGAGCGGGTAACCGATCTGCCACATGTGCAGCCCTGCCAACGCGCGCCAAGTGCCGCCGATGGCATAAAAGGTGCGGCCTTTGCCGCCTTCGAGCAGGCGGGCGTCCTCGAGCGCGGTCCGGACGATCTTTTCCGCCTTCTTGATCGACTTCGACGAAACATCCTGCAGCGCGAGCCCGCCCAGCGGCAGCGTCAAACCGGCCCTGATGCGCTGCCCTTGGACTTCGGTCAGTTCGAGCGAACCGCCGCCGAGGTCGCCGACGATGCCATCGGGCTTGTGGAAGCCCGACACCACGCCGAGGGCGGACAATTCCGCCTCGCGCTTGCCGGAGAGCACATCGACCTTGGTGCCGCAGATGCCTTCGGCCTCGGCGACAAAGGCCCTGCCGTTCTTGGCGTCTCGGCATGCCGCGGTCGCGATCACCCAGAGCTGTGCGACGGCCATACGGTCGCACAAGGCGCGAAAGCGCCGCAGCGCCGCGAGCGCCTTCTCGACCGCGTCGGCAGCCAGGAGGCCGGTCGTCTGCACCTCGCGTCCAAGCCCGGCGAGCACCTTCTCGTTGAAGATCGGGGTTGGGCTGCGAGTGAGGCCTTCATAGGCCACGAGCCGCACCGAGTTCGAGCCGATATCGATTACCGCGACCGGCGGCCCGTAATCGAGACGACCTTGCGCGACATTCATGGCGGGGCGACGCCGCTTACGAGCGGTCGAGACGGCGTATAAGGCTACGCGGGGATGATTCCTTGAGTGATTTGCCACGGCCCGACAGACTCGGATTGGTCATGAAGTACTTATGAGCGTTGAAGGGCTCCTCTCCCTCGGCCGCTTTTAAGCGATTCGAGGTACCGTCGGGTAGCAATTTCCAACTTTGTTCATTGTCCTTGAGATTGGCCACCATGATTTGATCGAGCACCTGCTCGTGCACGGTGGGATTGAGAATCGGGCACAACACCTCGACGCGGCGATCGAGATTGCGCGGCATCATGTCGGCGGAAGAGATGTAGACCGCGGCCTTGGGGTGCGGCAGGCCGTAGCCCGCGCCGAAGCAATAGATGCGGCTGTGCTCGAGGAAACGGCCGACGATCGATTTCACCCGGATATTCTCGGACAACCCCGGCAGGCCTGGCCGCAAGCAGCAGATGCCGCGCACCACGAGATCGACCGAAACGCCCGCACGCGACGCCTCGTAGAGCATGTCGATGATCTCGGGGTCGACCAGCGCATTGTCCTTGATCCAGATGGCGGCCGGGCGACCGCTGCCGGCATGCGCGATTTCCTGTTCGATGTGCTCGCAGATCCGTTCGCGCAGCGTGAGCGGCGAAACCGCCATCCTTTCGAGCCCCGCGGGCTCCGCGTAACCGGTCACATAGTTGAAAATGTGCGCGACGTCGCGCGCGATGACCGGATCGGAGGTGAAGAACGAGAGATCGGTGTAGATGCGGGCCGTAACCGGATGATAGTTACCCGTCCCGACGTGGATATACGAGGCAAGCGCTCCACCTTCCCGTCGCACCACCATCGACAGCTTGGCGTGGGTCTTGAGCTCGATGAAGCCATACACGACCTGCGCGCCGGCGCGCTCGAGCGCGCGCGACCAACGGATGTTGGCTTCCTCGTCGAAACGCGCCTTGAGCTCGATCAGCGCAGTGACCGATTTTCCCGCTTCCGCGGCCTCGACCAGCGCCCGCACGATGGGAGATTCGGCCGACGTCCGATAGAGCGTCTGCTTGATAGCGACGACGTCGGGATCGCGCGCAGCCTGCTGCAGGAATTGCACCACGACGTCAAAGGACTCGTAGGGATGGTGGACGACGAGGTCTTTCTGACGAATGGCGGCGAAACAGTCGCCGGCGTGATCGCGGATGCGTTCGGGATAGCGCGGATTGTAAGGCACGAATTCGAGATCCGGCCGATCCAGACTCATGAGCTGCGACAGTTCGGTGAGCGCCAGCACACCGTCAACCAGGAAAACCTCGTCGTCGGCGCATCCCAGTGCCCGCTGCACGAATCGACGCAGCTCCACCGGCATAGCCGCTTCGAGCTCGAGGCGGATGACCGATCCGCGCCGTCTGCGCTTGAGGACCGTCTCGAACTCGCGCACTAGATCTTCTGCCTCCTCCTCGATCTCGATCTCGGAATCGCGAATGACGCGGAAGGCGCCCTGCCCCTTGACAACGTAACCCGGGAAAAGGCGAGCAGTGAAAAGGCCGATCACCTGTTCGAGCGTGATCACCCGGGCGGCGGACGCTCCCTCGGCACTCGGCAGGCGGATGAAGCGATCGATCTTGTTCGGCATGCGGATGAGCGCATTCATCGCCTTGCCGTCGCTCGCGCGCGCGAGATGCAGCGCGATGGTGAAGCCGAGATTGGGAATGAACGGGAACGGATGCGCCGGATCGATGGCGAGCGGGGTCAGCAAGGGGAAAATCTGCCGAAGGAAATGGTCTTCGAGCCACGTCTTTTCTTTTTTCGTCACATCCGGCCCTTCGACCAGCACGATGCCCTGCTCGGCCAGCATCTGGCGAAGCTCGCGCCAGCGCTTCTGCTGATCGCTTGCCAGCACGCCGACGGCCTCTCCAATGCGGGCAAGCTGTTCCGCCGGGGTGAGCCCGTCCGGGCTCTTGATCGCAATGCCGGCGCGCAGCTGGCCCTTGAGGCCGGCAACGCGCACCATGAAGAACTCATCGAGATTGTTGGCGGAAATCGACAGAAACCGAACACGCTCGAGCAAGGGATGGGCGTCCTTTGCTGATTCCTCGAGGACCCGGCGGTTGAACTGCAGCCACGACAACTCACGATTGATAAATCGTTCCGGGCTCGCGGTTAGCTCGAAGGGAGGCGCAGCCGCGGCCGCGGCCGCAATCGGGGCCGCCCCAGCTTCCTCTTTCATGACAATGACTTGGCCGCGGTCAGCCATGGCAGAATGGTGCTGATGAGGAGCGCAACATCGCCGTCATCGGTGGCGACTCATGCCATAAGGCCGCGCCACCGGGGAGCCGTCAAGGCTCAGCCACGCGCAGGATTTCGGCGGCAAACGTCCTGGTTAACGGTCGCTTGCGCCGCATGGCCTCCTCGTCGAGCCGCGCCACCGCCGCGCGCGCCGCCGCAAACGAGCGTTCGATCCGCGTGGTCACGTAGCCGATCAGGCTTTCGTCGACGGCGAGCTGGCGGTCGGCGAAGAGCTTGACCAGCACAGCGCGCAAGAGTGCGTCGTCGGGCGGCGCCATGGCAACGACCGGGATCGCGTTGAGGCGAGAGCCGAGATCGCGGATGGCAAACGTCACCGGGGCGACGCGCGCCGTGAGCAGCACGAAGGCCTCATCCTCGCGGGCGAGGTTGAGAAGGTGAAACAGCGCCCGTTCGTCGAATGCGCCGGCGGTGACATCCTCGACCACCAGCGCGCCGGTGGCGAGCGCCGACGGCACGCTTGCTTCCTCGAGCGCGCGCGCGGCGATGAGCCGCGCGCCTGCCGCCTGCGCCCAGACGGCGGCGAGGTGGCTCTTGCCGGAGCCTTCCGGGCCCGTAAGCATTACCGTGCGATGCGGCCAAGCGGGCCACGCGTCGATAAGCGCAAGCGCCATCGCGTTCGACGGCCCGCTCAGGAAATCCTCGCGCGCAAAACTTTCCGCGTGGTCGAGGGCAAGTGCGAGTTGACGCGGAGCGACGGACATCAGCTCGGCTTGTCCCCAGTATAGAGGGGGCTCGCGAAATATTGACGCAGCCCGAAGCGCAACAACACCGCGATCGCAGCACCAAGCGGCACGGCGATCAAAAGGCCGACGAAGCCGAAGAGATAACCGAACGCGAACATGGCGAAGATCAGCCAAACCGGGTGCAATCCCACGCGCTCGCCCACGAATTTAGGCGAGACAATGTTGCCCTCGATGAATTGACCGACCAGGAAAATGGCGACGACGAGCGTGATCCGCTTCCAGTCCGGCCAGAATTGCGCGATCGCCACGCTGACCGCGATCATCAACCCGGTCATCGAGCCGATATAGGGAACGAACGTGATCACGCCGGCGATGAGACCGATGAGCAGCGCGAAATCCAGCCCCACCAACATCAGTCCAATCGCGTAGTAACAGCCGAGCACGAGGCAGACGCCGAACTGTCCGCGCAAAAAACCGCCGATCGCCGCGTCGATCTCGCGGCCGAGCTGACGCACGGTGTCGCGTTGGCGCACCGGTACCCAGCTGTCCACCCTGTCGATCATCGCATGCCAGTCGCGGATCAGGTAAAATGTCACGACCGGCATCACGATCAACACCGACGCGAATGAGACCAGCGCCTTTCCGCCGGTCCACAACGAATACGAAAAACTCAAGAGCCACGTGGCCACTTGTCCGACGAGGTCGGACGCTGTCTTGCCCGTTTCGGCGGCGCCCAGCCAGTTCAACCAAGGCAAGTTCGCATCGACAATGAGTTCCTTAACGCGCTTGAAATAGCCAGGAATGTTGGAGATCAATGCCGAGCCCTGCTGCAGCAACAGCGGAACGAGCAGCAGCATCAGCGCGATCAAGGCCACCACCAAGACGCTGACAACCAGCAGTGCCGCGACGGTGCGGTTGATGCCAAGCCGTTCCACGCGGTCCGCAAGCGGCGCGAGCACGTAAGCGAGCGCGATGCCTGCCACGAACGGGAGCAGAATGTCGTGGAGCAACCACAGCGCCGCCGCGAGCACGACAAACGTCACGAGCCAGAACGTGACCTGGCGGCCGTAGACCATCGAATCTCCCCTCACGCACCCTTGACCGACTGGAACCCGGGGGTCAGGGGCCCATTTCTGCCGCGTTCATGTGGCGCACCCACTCGGCGACATAGAAGGCAACGGAAAGCAAGGTCAAGGCTGCGACCAGCGCGGTGAGCATCATCACGGCGATGCCCGCATCGAATTCGAATCCACGCGCGGCCATGATCACGCATGCGAGCGCAATCTGGGCAACGGTGTTGAGCTTGGAGACGAGAAGCGGCTTAAGCGCGATGGGCTTGTCCACCAGCCACGACAAGATCACCGCGCTCACGATCATGATGTCGCGCGAGACGACGAGGATGACGAGCCAGCCTGGAATGGCATCCGCGATGCCGAGCGCGACATAGATCGAAACCAGCATGGCCTTATCGGCGAGCGGGTCGAGGTAGGCGCCGAGCTCGGTCGCCATGCCGAACCGCTTGGCAAGAAAACCGTCGACGGCATCGCTGATGCCGGCAGCGAGGAACAGGACGAATGCGACCCGCATCTCGCCCGCCGTGATCGCCCAGACCACGACCGGCACCAACAGGATGCGGCCGAGCGTAATGAGGTTCGGAATGCTCAAGTCTGCGCCCCGGCTCGGCCCGCGCGCCTCGCCGTCACCATTGGTCGGCGCACATGTGGCCATGCGAGGATCAGTATAGCCGCGATCAAGCCATTGCACAGTCGCGGATTCCCAAGTACCGAAGCGCGCGAGCAAACGAAGGACGCGCCATGGCAGAGACAGGCCTCACCTATGTCGAGGCCGGCGTCGACGTCGATGCCGGCAAGCGCGTGGTGAAGCCGATCAAGCCGTTGCTCGGCTCGACCGCGCGGGCGGGTGCCGCCGCCGATCGCGGACGCCTCGATCTCGACCGGTGAGCGCATGGCCAAAAAGCGGGTCGCCGTCCTGATCTCCGGTCGCGGATCCAATATGGCAGCGCTGATCGAGGCCGCGAAGGAACGCTCCTACCCCGCCGAGATCGCGCTGGTGGTCTCGAACCGGCCGGAGGCGGCGGGGCTCGCGCGCGCCGAGGCGCAAGCGATTCCAACGGCGGTGGTCGACCACCGGCCACACGGGAAAGATCGCGCCGCCTTCGAGCGCGCGCTCCAAGCCGTGCTCGACGAACATCGCGTGGAACTGGTCTGTCTCGGCGGCTTCATGCGGCTGTTAACGCGAGACTTCGTGCTGCGTTGGCAAGGCCGCATGCTCAACATCCACCCGGCCCTCTTGCCGTCGTTTCCCGGTCTCGATCCGCACGGCCAAGCTCTCAAGGCGGGAGTGAAGATATCGGGCGCGACGGTTCACTTCGTCGTCCCGGAGGCCGACGCCGGCCCGATCATTGCGCAGGCGGCGGTGCCCGTGCGCGACGACGATACCGCCGAGACGCTCGCTGCCCGCGTTCTTGAGGTCGAGCATCGAATATACCCGCTGGCGCTCCGGCTCCTGGCCGAGGGGCGAGTCAAGATGATCGGCGGCCGCTGCCTGATCGAAGGGACGCGTTGGGCCGAAGGGGCGTTGATCGTTCCCGTGGCGCAGGATGGAAGCGAATAAGAAATTTCTTTCGGTTCTCCGCCGGTCCGCCTCAAAACAAAACCCCCGGCGCAAGGCCGGGGGCTACGGGAAAACTCGCTGGCCGAGTGACCGGACTTCCCGCCGCGTCAGGACACCTTGAGATTCTCCGCCGATGTCTTGCCGCGATTGGTCACGAGCTCGTACTCGACAGTCTGACCTTCGTTGAGCGTGCTGAGACCAGCGCGCTCGACCGCCGAGATGTGGACGAAGACGTCCTTTTCTCCGCTCGAAGGCCGAATGAACCCGTAGCCTTTAGTTGGATTGAACCATTTGACGGTGCCCTTTTGCATCGTCTGTCTCCTAGTCAGTGAAGTCTCGAAGTGAGCGACACGCAACCGCATCGCTGCGGACCGCGCCACAACCCGGGTTTTGGGAAGATCCGAAACGAATGCGGCCTCTCGGCACGCAGCGGCCGGAGCGGCCAAAATCCGAATTGTGGCACAAGAAATACGAAAAATGCGACCTTAGCAAGGCTTGTGACGCGGCATGCGTATGCGCGGGCGACCGCCGGCACCCCTGCGATGCCCGAAAAAGCCGCCAAACACCTCGACTTGCAACTGCTCGGAATTCCCGACAATTCGTTCCGCCGTGGTTCTAGAATGCGTTGCTTGCATCGATTCGCCGCATGGATTGGGAGGCGCTTGATCGATCGGGCGGTTTCCGACGGATCCAGGCGCGGTCGTGGTGCAAAAAGCGCGGAAATTCCGCGCCCTGTTTGGTGTTATGATCGATTACCAGCCTCAATGCCAACAAGGGGGAAACCATGAGCACGATAACAGATTCACGCGTTGTGTCGGCAGGCGAGCCGAAGCCGATCATCCCACCGCTCGCTTCGTTCTATTCGCATACCCGTGACCTCTCGTGGTTGGTCGTGCGCCTCACGGCGGGTGGAATGCTGCTGGTCCATGGGATCATGAAGATGATGCCGATGGCGGAGAAGGGCTTTGCCGCCACCATCGATGCCTTCGCCGTGGGCAGCATGGCGCGCCGCGGGATCGAGCCTGCGATCTATGCCGCCTATGCGATCTTCTTTCTCGAGACGGTCGGCGCGGTGCTGATCATGCTCGGGTTGTTCACGCGCTTCATCGCGGCGGCGGCGGCCATCGAGTTCGCGGTCATCACGTTCGTCGCGCACTGGCCGCAAGGCTTCGCGTGGTCGAGGGGCGGATGGGAATACCCGCTGTTCTGGGGCCTCATCCTTTTTGCCATCGCCTTGCGCGGCGGCGGCCCCTATTCACTCGACCGCAAGCTCGGTTGGGAGCTGTAGCTGGTCGAGGCGACGGTCATCAGCGTCAGTGATCGGAGACATGTTCTATTCCGCCCGCTGACCACTGGCCGCCAATCGCCGATCGAGCGCTACTCCGCCACCCCCACCTTCTCGGCGTGCGCGGCCAGTTTCGAGCGGCGCCACAAGCCGCCCACGACCAGAACTAGGATCGCGCCGAGCAGGGCCGCAAACAGCACGATGTAGTGGAACCCTTCGGCGCCGAACCGGGGCTCGAGGTAGCCTTGGATGACCGGATCAGTAGCGATGACCTCGCCGACGATCCAGCCGAGCAGCGCGGCGCCAGCCCACACCAGGATCGGAAAGCGGTCGAGCAGCGCCATGATCAGCGCTGCGCCGGCCACGATCAACGGGATGCTGATGGCGAGGCCTATCACCAGCAGCGCCATGTTGCCTTTGGCGGCGGCCGCGATTGCGATCACGTTGTCGAGGCTCATGATGATGTCGGCGATGGCGACGATCTGCACCGCGCGCCAGAGGTGCTCCGTTGCTTCGGTTTCGTCCTCGTCTGCGTCATCCGGCACCAGCAGTTTGGCGGCGATGTAGAACAGCGCGAGCCCGCCCACGATCTTGAGCCACGGCAGCAGCATCAACGTAGCTACGAAAACGGTGAAGATGATGCGCAGCAGCACGGCGACACCCGCGCCCAGGATCATACCCCACACACGCTGACGATGGGGCAGCCCGCGGCACGCCATCGCGATAACGACCGCGTTGTCGCCGGACAGCAGGATGTTGATCCACATGATCTGCAGCAGGCGCACCCAAAAGTCGGCCTGGCCGATCTCGCTCCAGCCGCTCGTGACCATGGCGAGCCACGTGGCCGGGTCCATCATTTGTGCGATCGAACCCACTGGACGTCCCTTTCGCTCTCCCCGCGCGCGGGCAGATAGTCTCGATGGCCCGCCCCCTACGCCGGACTAATCTACAAGCCAAACCCATGGCCTGACCAGCGCGCCAAATGCCACGCGCAGCCGTCGCCTCATCCCACGATGTCGTTGCCGGAAAAAAACTGAGCGATTTCCTGTTGCGCCGTGTCGGGAGCATCCGAGCCGTGCACCGAATTCTCGCCTAGCGATTTTGCATAGATCTTGCGGATCGTTCCGGGAGCTGCCTTGGCGGGGTCGGTCGCGCCCATGATCTCGCGATACCTCGCGATGGCGTTCTCGCCCTCGAGCACTTGCACGACGACGGGTCCGGAGGTCATGAATTCGACGAGCTCGCGGAAGAACGGCCGTTCGCGATGGACCGCATAGAAGGTTTCCGCCTGCTCGCGGCTGATGCGCGTGCGCCTTTGCGCGATGATGCGCAAGCCTGCGCCCTCGATCATAGCGTTGATCACACCGGTCAAATTGCGGGCGGTGGCATCGGGTTTGATGATCGAAAAGGTACGCTCGATCGCCATTGGATTGGTCTTCAAGGAGGAAAACGCAGGAGAGCCGTTCGCGGCGGCTTATAGCGACCGTGCCGTAGCGCGGCAAGGCGTGACGAAGGCGCTCGCGATACAAGCGCAGCCTTGCGGCACAAGCCAAACGGCAACGACATGCGGCGCTCCCGCTCCAGCGGAGCGAAAAACCCCCGGCTCACGTAACCTATCCGGGGGCTCTTCCTTGGCCGCACGATTTTGCGCCGGTTTTTTATCCATCCGCCATTGAACCCGACGGATCGTTCGCCCGACTGACAGGCAGGATGTGAGAACACATCCATCAAAAACCAGGAGAGACCCATGATCCGCAAGACGATTTTCGCTGTCGCCACCGTCGCCGCCATCGGCGCCGCCGCGCTCATCCCGACCGAAGCTTCCGCCGGCGGCGGCAAGGGTGGGGGCATGGGTGGCGGCCATCATGGCCATTGGGGCCATGGCTACTGGGGCGGCGGCTTCGGCGGCATCGTGGTGCTCGGACCGAGCTGCTGGCGTTGGGTGCCTGGCCTCGGCAGGGTGTACGTCTGCTACTAATGGACCGCCGAGCACTGTCTTAAGATGCAGGCAAAAGCCCCGGTCTCGTGGCGCGAGGCCGGGGTTTTCGTTGCGGGTCGACGCGTTCTGGGCGCGCGCATTTTTCGATGACCGCCGCAGCCCCGGCTGCGGGCTACTGGCCGGCGTTCAGGAATTTCCCCACATAGGGCGAGTTCGGGCGACCTTCGCGGCCGTGGTGGCCGCTCGGCCCATGACCCAAGAACTCCGAGAACCAGGCTTCATGTTCGATTTCACTAATGAACGTTTTGCTGTTCACCACGTGGATTGATTTCATTGTAGTTGAAAGTGACGGCTCATGTCACAGGCGCCTCGATCGCGATCAAGCGGCTCGACTCCTCGCAATCGCGCCGCCGCGATCCGTCAGACGAGCGCGATGAGACGCGCCGGACCCCCGGTTGCGTCCTTCACCTTCGCCAATCCCACCACCAGCATAGCGCCGGAGGGCGGCACCTTGTCGAGATTGGCGACGTTTTCCAACCCCCAGCGGCCCGACGGCAACCACGCGTAGTGAACTTTGAAATCCTTCGACGGACCATGATCGAGCGACAGCGTGTCGACGGCTAAACCCAAGACCTTGCGCTCCTTCATCAGCCATTCGGCCGCCTGCGGGCTGATGCCGGGGAAGTGGAAGACGCCGGCGCCATCTTTGCCGGCGAATTTGGCCGGGTTGCCCACGTGCTGCGCCCAACCGGATTGCATCGCGACGCAACAATTGTCCGGCAGCCGACCGTGCTTCTTCTCCCAGTCGGCGAGATCTTCACGCGTGAGCAAGTAGTCGGGGTTCTGCGCCGCCTTGGCCGCCACGTCGACCACCGCGAGCGGCACGACCAGCGTGTCCGCGGAAATTTTTTCAGCCGTGGCACCGGACTCCGAGAAATGGATCGGTGCGTCCAAGTGCGTGCCGGCGTGTTCGATGATCCGCCACCAATAGAGATTGAACCCGTCCTTCTTGAGTTCGAATTTTTTGTCCATCTCAATTCCCGGCATGCCGAAGAAGGTCGGGAACTCGGGCGACATGGTGTGGGTCAAATCGACCACCGAGGTGAACCTGCGCGCGGGCGCCGCGAGCGCCATCTCCGGCGCCACTGCCGTGGCGGCGAAGGAGGCGGCGAGCGCCCCCTTGAAGAAGCCGCGCCGCGAAAGCGCATGCCGCACCGCTTCCTGACATCCGGGAACGCACATACCAAACCTCCATCTTGGCGGCTGCTCCGGTCCGCCCGGCGCAAGATTGGCGCTGCCGACGACGATGCGCAACCGGCAGCGAACGAAGGCCGGTGTCGCTTGCAACGCGGGGCAGATCCGACCCGCGTCCGCGGCAGCCTTCGCTACCGCGCGCTGACACCGCGAGGATGCTCACCAAAGCGAAGGAGGACTCGAAGCGAGCGCAACGCTCGAAGCAGGAGCCCGGCACCAGCAATCAGCGATCACGAAGCCGCAACAGAGCCACCGATCGCGTTCTCACACTTGACCTCTGATATCTCAAGCTCGATCACGTGCCGGTGGGTTTCTTCGCGGTCCCTTTCTGCGGCTTCGCCGGCGCGGGCGGTGGACCCGGGGCACGCTCGATCGACACCAGGCGCCCGCCCGCGAAGCGATAAACGCCCGGCCAAGGCCCGCGGAGATAGGTGAGCGTCACGGCGCGCTCGCCGCGCTCATCGGAGCCGATGTCGATCTTTTCGACCGGGCCGGCGCGCCGCACCACGTCGCATTCTGTCATCTGCAGCGCGATGCCGCCGGCAACCGCCGCCCCCGTGGCGGTCGGGTCGGCTGCGGCTTCCCCGCCTCGACTGTTGCATTGCCCCTCGGCACCGACGAGATCCGCCGCGGTCACCGGCCGCAGCTCGAAGTCGTTCCTGCCACCCGAAAAAGTTGTCCAATCCGGCTTGCGCAGCAAAGTTTCGGGCTTGGGAACAAGCGTGACGCCGTTCAAACTGAGATCGGACGAGCATGCAGCCATGGCGCAGGCGAGCGTCGCCATCGCAATCGTGCGCAACACAATTTGGTTCACTCGTTGCATCGCCACGGCCCTGACCCCGGCAACCGGCCTCGACCGACGCGCCCAGCAGCCGAGATTTTGCGTCAGCATCATCACTTTGATCAATAGGTGTTTTTGCCGCCTAACGTGCCGATTTTCGGGCCGTTCGACCGCGGTTCGCCGATGGCAACGATGCGCGCGCATCACGTTGAGAACAAGCTTATTGAGGCCGCGCCCTCGGCTGCGTGATCCTGACCGCGATGACCCAGGCGACCCATAGAAACAGAAAATACATCGCCAGGAAGGCCGGCAGGCTTGCCACCGGCGCGTTTCGTTCAATTACGAGCCCGATAAGATAGGCAACGAAATCCCCCGTGATCATCAACACGACGTAGACGATGAGCAGGGACATGCGCGTCTTCCCCTCCGCCCCAGCGGCTGGCGGCGGCGATATTCCAACACTTTTCCGCAATGACGGCAATGGCGCTAGCGGAGCGTCGGCAGTGAGGCGTTCGACACCACTCATCCCAACCGCTGCCAGCGTCCCTCCTCGTCCGGCCGCCAATAGGTGACATCGAGGCCCTTCGCCCTGCCCTCGCTCCAGCGCGCGCGCGCGGCGGCGACCGCGTCGGGATCCTCTCCGTCAACGATGAGCACGATGCGCTGATAAGCGTCGGCATCCGTGGGCATCGGCGCGCCATCGATCAGGAAGCGCACCGCCGCGCCGTTCGGGTTATCGCCGTCAAGCGTGAGCAGGATCGGTTGCTCGCTCGCCTCGGCCTCGCGCCAGGTACCGTGCGGGAGGAAGCTGTCGTCGCGAAATGTCCACAGGTGCGCGTCGAGCGCCTCGACCCGTTCTTCCGAAGCCGCCTGCACGACCACGCGCCAGCCGCGCTCGAGCGATTTTTCGATCAGCGTGGGAAGCACACGCTCAAGCGGCTGACGCTGCAACTGGTAAAATACGATTTCCGTCATTGTGCCATCGTACCCCGCGCACCGACTTCCCCGCTTCCCAGCCAGCGGACATCGCATCACTTCTCGTAGCATTCGGCCACCAGCCGGTCCAACAGCCGCACGCCGAAGCCGGAGCCCCAGCTGCGATTGATCTCGCTCTGCGGCGAGCCCATGGCAGTGCCGGCGATGTCGAGATGCGCCCATGGCGTCTTGTCGACGAATCGCTGCAACAGCTGCGCCGCCGTAATGGCGCCGCCATGGCGCCCACCGGTATTCTTCATGTCGGCGAATTTCGAATCGATCATCTTGTCATATTCCGGCCCAAGCGGCATTCGCCATACCCGCTCGCCAATTTCGTTGCCGACCTTGACGAGCCGTTCGGCGAGCTTGTCGTCATTGGCGAACAAACCGGCATATTCCTGCCCCAGCGCGACGATGATCGCGCCGGTCAAAGTGGCGAGGTCGATCATGAACTTCGGTTTGAAATGCTTGTTCACATAATGGAGCAAGTCGGAGAGCACGAGCCGGCCCTCGGCGTCGGTGTTGATGATCTCGATGGTCTGCCCCGACATCGTGGTGACGATATCGCCGGGGCGTTGCGCCCTGCCGTCGGGCATGTTCTCCACGATACCGATCGCGCCGACCACGTTGACTTTCGCTTTGCGCGCGGCGAGCGCATGCATGAGGCCGACCACGCACGCGGCTCCCGCCATATCGCCTTTCATGTCCTCCATACTGGCCGCGGGTTTGATCGAAATGCCGCCGGTATCGAAACAGACGCCTTTGCCGATGAAGGCGAGCGGTGCGGCGCCGCGCTTGCCGCCGTTCCAGCGCATGATGACCGTGCGGCTCTCGTGCTCGGAGCCCTGTCCAACGCCGAGCAGCGCGTTCATGCCGAGCTTCTTCATCTCCTTGACGCCGAG
This sequence comes from Pseudomonadota bacterium, assembly GCA_046725125.1. GTDB lineage: Bacteria > Pseudomonadota > Alphaproteobacteria > Rhizobiales > Xanthobacteraceae > VAZQ01. The sequence continues at coordinate 15,751 of JBKOXY010000266.1, forward strand.
TACGTCGACGACGGCGCCGAGTTTTTTCAAACTGCCGGCGCGGCGGGCGAATTCTTCCGGGTAGAGCACATTGGCCGGTTCATTGACGAGATCGCGCGCAATCGCCACGCCGTCGGCGACGGCGGCGCGCGCGGCAAACGCCTTCTCCACCGCCGCAACGCCTGCAACCGCGATCGTGACCTTGACCTTGGCCGCTTTCTCCTCGTCGTCCTTGCGCTTGGTCTTGTAACGCTCGAAGGCATAGGCGCGCAGTTGCACGCCGAGCGCCATGTCGGCGGCCCGCTCGGGCTTGACGGCGCCCCCGGGCAGGTCGGCGATGAGGGTGGCCTCGCTCGCCGCCGCCGGGATCTTGCCCATGGCGATGCCGCCGAGCTTGACGAAATCCTGAGCCTTGAGGTCGCGGGCCTTGCCGACGCCCACGATGACAAGACGCGACAGGTCGAGCCCGGGCGGCGCGACGAGATCGAGCGCCGAACCGCTCTTGCCCTTGAA
>JBKOXY010000079.1:0-3018 GCA_046725125.1 Pseudomonadota bacterium
CTCAAGGGCAAGAAGCTCACCAATATCCGCACCCATGCCAAAGACGAGGCCGTGCGGCTGATCCCGCCGATCCAGATGACGCTGGAAAAGGCGCTCGCCTATATCGCCGACGACGAACTGGTCGAGGTCACCCCGACCGCGGTCAGGCTGCGCAAGAAACTGCTCGATCCCAACGACCGCAGGAAGGAGGAGCGGCGCAAGGAGGCGGAGCGGGTGTGAGCGACCGCTCCTCCCTCGGTGCCGACAGGAATTCCGGCATCCCCCCGGGTCTGCGGCGGCGTATGCGCCTCGACCGTTCGGCCGTCCCGGGGCTTACCGATCCGTGCGCCGGGAGGGTTCGCTCGCACATTGGCGTCGCGGCCCGACCGATTCGTCCCCACGGCCGCCGTCGTTGTGCAACGCGCAGGCGCCGCGACAGCGATTTAAGCCGCCTCCGACGGGAGGAACGCGCATTTCGCCGGCGCTGCGTGTCGCCGCTGCAACATTCCTTTAGGTTGCGAACCTGTCTCGATTTTTCGCGCTGGCGCGAACGCTGCGCGGCGCCGCAGTGTGGCAAAACCACATCAATGGCCGGCGTTGTTAACGCGGCATTAAACATAGCTCTTGAAGCGCGGCTGAGTGCTTGCTTCTATCATGTCATGAGCACGACCCTCATCGAAGTCCGCCGCGCCAAGCCGTCCGATGCACCGGCCATCGCCGCGACGCACGACGACGCCTGGAGGGGTGCTTATCAGGGCATCATTCCCGGGCCGGAGCTCGACAAGCTCATCAACCGGCGCGGCCCGCTATGGTGGGACTGCGCGGTTCGCAAAGGCAGCCGGATCATGGTGCTGGCATTCGGCGAATGCGTGGCCGGTTATGCCAATTACGGGCGCAACCGCGCGCGCAGCTTGTATTACGACGGCGAAATCTACGAGCTCTACCTGCGGCCGGAATTCCAGGGCCTCGGCTTCGGCCGCAAGCTGTTCTCCGCGGCGCGGCGCGACCTGGTGCAGAGCGGGCTGCAAAGCCTGGTGATCTGGGCGCTCTCGGACAACGAGCCGGCCGTCGGCTTCTATCGGGCGCTCGGCGGCAAGGCGGTGGCCCGCTCCTCCGAACGGTTCGGCGTCCGCACCCTCGACAAAGTCGCCTTCGCCTGGGCCCGCTGACCTAGTTCGCATCAGCTCACATGCCGTCGTCCCCGCGAGGGGCACGCCGCGACGCTCGCGTCGCGGGGACCCCGTTGCGGGGACCCATGACCACCGCCCCTGGAATATGGGCCCCCGCACTGGGACGCAGGAGCCAATCAGCCGGATTGCGTATGCTCGCGCCTATTCCCGGTCGTCGGTCGGGGGTTGTCCGAACGACGGCTCCCGCAGGCCGGCCAGCGCGCAGGCCGCCCGCACGGTGTTGGCGAGCAGGCACGCAATGGTCATCGGACCGACGCCGCCCGGCACCGGCGTGATCGCGCCGGCGATCTCCGAGACTTCGGCGAACGCCACGTCGCCCACGATGCGCGAGCGGCCGCCCGCCTCCGTCACGCGGTTGACCCCGACGTCGATGACGGTGGCGCCGGGCTTGACCCAATCGCGCCGCACCATTTCCGGCCGCCCGACCGCGGCAAACAGGAGGTCGGCGCGCCGGCAGATCGCCGCAAGCTCGCGCGTCTTCGAATGCGCAACCGTGACCGTTGCGTTTTCCGCGAGCAGAAGTTGCGCCAAGGGCTTGCCGACGATGTTGGAGCGGCCGATCACCACCGCCTCGAGCCCCACGAGCGACGGCTGCACGGTCTTGGCGAGGAGGATGCAGCCGACCGGCGTGCAGGGCGCCAGCGCCGGCAAGCCCGCGCACAAGCGCCCGACATTCACGGGATTGAAGCCGTCGACGTCCTTCGCCGGGTCGACCGCGGCGATGATTTTGTGCGGGTCGATCTGCGATGGCAGGGGAAGCTGCACCAGAATGCCGTGGACGGTGGGATCGGCGTTGAGACGCGCGATCAGCGCCAACAGCTCGGCTTCGCTCGTCTCCTTCGGCAGCCGGTGGTCGAACGAGCGCATGCCGCTGCCGACCGTCATCTTCATCTTGCTGGCGACGTAGCTCTCGCTCGCCGGGTTGTTGCCGACCAGCACGACCGCGAGCCCCGGGATGATGCCGCGGTCGCGCGTCAGGCGGTGCACGGCGTCCGCGACCTTGCCGCGCCAGTCCGCCGCTATCCCCTTGCCGTCGATGATTTTTGCGCTCATGGCCTGCCGCCCGCGTCCTTCGAGACGGCGTCCTCATGGTGAGGGGGCCCGCCCTCCTCAGGGTGCGGGCGGCGAAACGGCATTACCCTATCGCGCAAATTTTCTCCAGCGTGGCGGCAAGCGCAGCGCCGGCGCCGCTGATCCGCAGCTGCTTGAGCCGCGCACTCGCGCCCGCAACCAGGCTCACGTCGCGCACGGCAACGTCGAGGGTCTTGGCGATGAGCTTCACGAGCGCCGCATTGGCCTCGCCCTCGCTTGCCGCCGCGCGCACGCGCACCTTCAGCACGCTGCGCCCGTCGGAGAGCTGCGCGACACCATCGATGGCATCGCGTCCGCCCCGCGGCGTGAGCCGGATGACGAGCAGAAGGCCGCCCGCCTCGATGCGCCAGGGAGGGTTGCTCACTCAGCCGAATATCGAGACGTAGAGCCAGACGATGAGCTGGTCGAGAAACATCAGCGCGATGATGAGAATCACCGGCGAGATATCGATACCGCCGAGATTGGGAAGGATGGCGCGGATCGGCCGCAAACCCGGCTCCGTCACGCGATAGAGAAAGTCCCAGATCGCGCGGACGGTCGGATTGTGGCTATTGACCACGTTGAATGCGATCAGCCACGACATCACGGCCGCGGCGATGAGAACATAGATGTAGAGCCAGATCAGGGTATGGATGAGCCAGAGAAAGGGATTCATTGGATGCACCGCGAAGAGCCGACGGATGAAGTGCTGCTGGCGAGTCGCAGCAAGCTTGATAATCGCGTTGCCGCGCTGGCGTCAACGCAAAGCCGTGGCTCA
>JBKOXY010000273.1:0-1448 GCA_046725125.1 Pseudomonadota bacterium
GTGCTTGGACGGCACGTCGAGCGTCTCGAATTTCTTGAGGTGATGTTTGGCGATCGACCAGCCCTCTCGCCATCCGAGTTGTTCTATCAGCGCATGCTGGCCGAAGATCCAGCCGAGGCGGTAGATAAAGCGGAGGAGTTCCTCAAGGCGAGCTCCCTTTCCACTTACTATGACGAAGTCGCCCTGCCAGGTCTGAAGCTCGCCCAGAACGATATTGTGCGGGGAGCGCTCGATCGCGTGCAAAGCGAAAAGATCAAGGCGGCTGTTGTCGAGGTCGTCGACGACCTGGTCGATCAAGACGATCAGAAACCGGTGAGCGAAACGATAAACGACGCCGAGGCCGCAGCAGCGCTCGAAACCGTGCATGATGCGACTCCGGATCTCCCTGTCGTCAAACGAGCGGATCTTGCACCCCAGTGGCAAGGCGATAAGCCTGTGCTCTGCGTTGCGGGCCGAGGTCCGCTTGACGAAGCTGCCGCCATCATGCTTGCGCAATTGCTGGAAAAGCACGGGCTTGGCGCACGGGCCGAAGGTGCGGACGCCGTCGCTGTCTCCAATATTTTTCGTTTAGACACGGCAGGCATCGTGATGGTGTGTTTCTCCTATCTCGATGCCGGCAGCCCCGCCCGCATGCGCTACGCCATTCGCCGCATGCGCCGCCAACTACCTGGGGCACAAGTCCTTCTTGGTTGTTGGATGGCAGATAGCGACACGGCAACGCTTCGTGACATGACTAAAGCTGATGCCGTCGCGACCACGCTCAGGGAAGCAGTGAGGCTCTGTCTGGAAGCAGCCGGCAATTCGAAGGATTCATCATTTCCCACGGAGGTACAGACTCCGGGCACAAACGTGGCCGCCGCATAGTTCGTCCAACGTTTTCGTCACCGTGGGGAGGTTTTGATCACTCCTTACCGCCCCTATGGGCAAGGCGAGGTCAAGCGAGCAATCTCATCGAGCGCGCGCTACCCGATACGATTAAGACGGCGAGTTCGTTCTCGCCTTCCAGCACGAGTTACGCAGCGGTTATTCGCACGCGCCGAATCAGCTCGACGCTTGCGGCCTGCTCGACACCGCTCATCATCCCCGGTACGAAGTGCGTTTCGGTTTGAGCCACCATGTGCTGCCAATAGTGATCAGTGCTGACCAATCGCGCCCCTACGATCATGCCTGTTGCATTCATCGCGTTGCACGCTCGGCATCGTCGGCACGCACCAGCCACTCCCGCCAGACTGTGAGCAGCGCCGCCATAATGACGGGACCAACGAAGAGGCCGATCAATCCGAACACCTGCAGGCCGCCGAAAATTCCAATCAGTGCCGCCAGGAACGGCAACCGAGCAGTGTTGCCGACCAGCGTCGGCCACACGAAGTGATCACCCGCGAGCATGACGGCCGCGCCCCATCCGAACACCGCCAGGGCTGGCCAGAGATTGCCGCCGCTAATAAGAA
>JBKOXY010000099.1:0-3857 GCA_046725125.1 Pseudomonadota bacterium
ATGGCGCCGCACGCGGAACTGGCGGCGGGCGCGAAGCTGCGGGTCCGAGTAGAGGCCGGCCATGGTCACCACCGGATAGGCGGCGACGCCGGCCGCCTGCAAGGCGACGGCGGCGGCCTCGGCGCTGCGTTGCGCGGTCCAACCTGAGATGACGGCGTCGAGGGCCTGGATATTGGCCCGCCTTGCCGCGGCGCAAGCAAAGCGCGCGTCGATCGCCAGCTTTTCGTCGCCGATCGCTTCGGCGAGCGCTGCGAAATCGGCGTCCGACCAGCAAGACAGCGCGACCCACGCGCGGTCGCAGCAGGGGAACGCGCCGTGCGGCACGGCGACGGGGTCGTCGTTGCCGCGGCGCTGGGGCAGGCGGCCGCTGGCGAAAAAATCCCGAAGCGCCGCGCCCATGAACACCAGGCCGCATTCGTATTGCGACAGATCGATCAGCGCGCCGCGGCCGGTTCTGCGGCTGCGGATCACGCCCGCGATCGCGGCCGAGGTGCCGAGCAGCGAGGCGATGTAGTCGATGTAGGGACCGTAGAGCAGCATGGGCGGACCATCGGGAACGCCGGTCAGCTCGCACATGCCGGCGAGCGCCGAGAGCTGCGAGCCGAAGCCCGGCTGGTCCGCGCGCGGCCCAGTCTGTCCCATATTGCAGGTCGACAGCATCACGAGCCGCGGGTTGAGCTCGGCGAGCGCGGCGAAGCCGAGACCGAGGCGCTCCATGACGCCTGGCCGCATGTTCTCGATGATGAGATCGCACCATTGCGCCATGCGGCGCGTGAGCGCCACGCCCGCGGGCTTCTTGAGATCGACGGTGACGCTGTATTTCGAATCGTTGAAGAAGGCGAAGCAGCCGCTGCGGTTGTAGCCGTGGCGATTGTCCTTGAACGGCGGATATTGAATGCGGAAGCCGTCGGGACGCTCGCGCGATTCCATGTGAATGGTGCTGGCGCCGAAATTGGCCAGCACCTTGCCGATATGGGGGCCCGCGGCATAGCCGCCGAACTCGAGGACCTTGAGCCCGGCCAGCGCCTGCGCCACCGCGGTCATGGCTCGCCCCCGGCCCGGCGTGGCGGCTCCGCCATCGCGGGCGCAGCTTGCGTGCACTTGGCCGCAGCGAACGGCTCGCCGGGGGCGTGACGCAAGGGCGGCCGCGCGCCGTCGACCACCGCGAAGCTGCCGCAAAAGCGCTCGGCGGCGCCGGCGACGGCCTGGAAGAAGCCGCGCGCCGCGAGCTGGGGATCGCTGGCGATATCGGCGACCGTCGACACCGGATAGCCCAACATTTCGCGCCGGTGCCCTTCGGTCAGGAATTCGCGCTTGCTCAGGCGAGCGAAGAATTTCGCCACCGGCGCCTCGATGGCGTCGACCTCGGCCTGATCGGTCTTGGTGGGGTCCCAGACCTTCCAGTCGATGGCGGCGAGCGCGCCGAGCTCGGCGCCGCGTTCGCGCATCCAAGCGACGAGCTGCTCGTTGGTGCGCCGTCCCGCCACGCCGCCATAGAAGATGAAGTTGATGTAGCCGTCGCGGCACGGCCAGAACACGCGGTAGCGCGCGCCTTTGATCGAACGCCCGCTGATGAACGCGCCGGCGCGCGTGGGCTCGAGGCCGACGAGATCGACGAAGGCGGGCGCATGTGACAGCGCGGTCACGACCGACGCCTGGGCGGAGACGTCGACGAGATCGCCGCGGCCGGTCGCGTGGCGATGAAACAGCGCAACGAGTGCGCCGATCGCGGCTTGGGCGCCGGCCCAGCCGTAGGATTGCGGCTCGCTCACCCGCACGGGCATGCCGTCCGGCTCGCCTGCGAGCGCCATGGCGCCGCCCGCGGCCATGAGCTCGATGTCGCTCGCCTTCCATGTGCTGCGCGGACCGACGCCGCCGAACGGCCGGATGGCGACGACAACCAAGCGCGGATAATTCTCCCGCAGCGCCTGCGGATCGAGATGCGCGGCGGAATCGGATGGCGTGAGCAGGCAGATGTCGGCCGCGCGCAGCAAGTCCTCGATCCGCGCCCGGTCGGCGGGCGCTTGCAGATCGAGTTCGAGGATTCGCTTGTTGACGTTGAAGGCACGCCAGTCCGCGCCGCCGCGGTCGCTGCCGGGCGGCTCGAGCTTGACGACGTCCGCGCCCAGGTCGGCAAGCACGCGGCCGGCGACCCAGCCGAGCCGGTCCGTCGCGTCGATGATCAAGACGTCGGACAGCAGCATGGTGCCACTCTTTTCACCCGTGATGCGCGCGCTTGACCCGCGCATCCATCCTTTTCGCGAAAAGGTCTTTGACGAAGGCCGATGGATTGCCGGGTCATAAGCGCGTTTACGCGCGTCTTCGACGCGCTATGCCCGGCAATGACGACGATAGCTTGGCATCACTCAGCGTCCGCTGCGGGCGAGCGAGTGGACCCAGCCCACCATGCGCGAGCGCGCGTTCTCGATGTCCTTCTTGCTGAAGAAGTCCTCCGGCTTGACCCGGTCCACCGGATAGACCGGGCGCAGAAAGTCGCTCTCGTAGCCGAACGGCACCGTGGCATCGATGCCCATACCGCCCTCGAAATTGGTGTTCGAGGCGGTCCACTGCTTCTCGCCCGCGGTCATGCGCTCGGCCGGCATGAAGGTCTGGCCGCGGCCGCCGGGGATCGGATTGAGGATATCGGCGCGCGGGTTCACGCGCGTGGTGAGGCACCACATGATGTCGTCCATCGAATATGGATCGACGTCCTCGCTCACCGCGATCGCGAGCCGCATGCCCTGCGAGCAGGAGAGCGCCGCGGCCATGAAGTTGCGCTGCCACCCTTCGTCGATCTGGTGACGCTTCTTCACCTGGATGATGCAGCCACCCCAATCGGTCATGCAGTAGGGGATCACCACGTTCTGCACGATGCCGGGCTGCAGCCGCTCGCACAGTTCGTAGATCGCCGCCTCGCGCACCGTGGTGTCGATGTTGTGGTCGTCGAGGGTGTGGACGCCGAGCGCGAAGATGATCGGCTTGGTCTTGGGATTGCGCATGGTGACGGCGGTCACGTGGAAGGTCGGCGCCTTGTAGGCCTTGCCCATGTAGCCCGCCCATTCCGGATGGAAGTGGAAGCGGCCCTGGACGCCGGCGTCCTCCGATTCCTTGGTCTCGAACCGGCGGTCGCGCGGATCGACGTAGCCCTCCAGCACCAGCTCCGAATCGGCGAGCGCCATGGCGTTGACGGTGCGCGCCTTGACCAATCGCATCGGCGCGCCCTGCACGGCGCCGGCGATGCCGATCTCGTCGCAGCCCATCGGCAGCACCGCGTAATCGAAGCCCGCGCCCGCGAGCAAGGTGCAGGCCGGCGGCACGCCGAAGCACATGGTGATCGGCACCGGTTCCTTCGACTTGTAGTACTTGTTGACCACCTGCCACATGTGCGAGCCGGGCGAGATCTGGAACGTGCCGACATTGCCCCAGCGGAAATTCATGCGGTTGTAGCCGAGATCCGAACCGCCATCGAATTCCGGCCCGGTGACGCAGCGGATGGCCGAGCCCACGGTCAGCTCGGGCTCGTAGGTGGTGTGCCGGATCGCCACCACGTGCTCGTTCACGTCCTTCGGTGACTTGATCACGTGCTCCTGACACGGCGCGTCCTGCTGCGGGATTTCGACCGGCTTGAGCGGATGGCTCAGCGCATAGGCGAGCTTCTTCACCCGCTCGGCGTCATCTTTCCAGCCGAACATCTTGTTGATCACCTTCATGTCGCCGAACAGGTTGGTGACCACGCGGTGATGGGGCTTGCCTTTGACGTTGTTGAACAGCACCGGACAGCCGCCGTCCATGTGCTTCTGCAGGCCGGTGATTTCGAGGTCGGGGTCGACCGTCTTGTCGGTCTCGATCAGGTCGCC
>JBKOXY010000217.1:0-8583 GCA_046725125.1 Pseudomonadota bacterium
ACTTCTGCGCGGACCGCAGTACCCGATGACAAGTACCTCGAGCTGGTTGCACTCCCCTCTGCACGCCGCGGCCGTGCAGTCGAGGCGTATAACTCGGATCGCGTTCTCAGCAGCACCTGGAGGGCCAGCAGGACCTTCCGCGCCCTGAGGACCCGCTGGGCCAGGAGGTCCCGCAGGACCAGGAGGCCCCGCAGGACCGGGTTCGCCTTTTTGACCGGCCGGCCCGACCGCGCCAGGTTCCCCTTTCGGCCCCTCACAACCTGATACGCAAATGGAGAATGCAATTGCGACCGCGGTACCTCTGATGTTCATCACTCACCCCTTGCATTTTTCAACGCACCAGCTTTTTAGGGTACCTCACGGCACAAACGGCCCATAGGGCATGCGTTCTTGGAAGTGCGTGAGCGTCTGCCGCGGCACGATATCGCCTAGCCGATCGTGAGGCCGGTGACGAAGGAGAAATAGACAGCCTCGCCCACCGACCACCCCTCGACGAAACCTATCAGGAGGCCGAGGGCGACCTCCATCACGAGTTGCCGACAGCACCGGCCACGTGACGTAGACGCTGCGGCCGAGCGCCGCGAGGAAGCGTCGCCGCACGCTCTTGGGTGCTGGCGGGCTCATGCTCTCTCTCAAATTATTGCTTCAAGCGACTGTTAGAAAGTCGATTTCAGCTTCAGATGATCGAGGCGGTTGATCGACTTGACGTCGAGGCGCTTGACCTCGCTATCCTGCAACACATCAAGCGCAACGCTGGCACCCGCGCTCCCTTGCGCCCACACCTTGCGGTAAAAGTCGGCCAAATTCTTCGGCTGTTCGCCATTGACGCCGACGATGACATCGCCGCGTTTGATGCCGGCCTTCTGCGCCGGACCATCCGGCGTCACCCGGCTAACGAACAGCCGCCCCCGCAGCTCATCGGTGTTGAGACCAAGCCACGGCCGCCCGGGTCCCGACTTGCGCCCGGCCGAGATCAAGTCGCCGAGGATCGGCGTCAGCCGGTCGATGGGCACGAACATGTTGCCCGGCGCCTTATCGCTTCCGCCGACGGCGTCGCCGACGATAAGCGAGCCGACGCCGACGAGCTTGCCCTCGCGATTGATCAGCGCTGCCCCGCTCCAGGCCGGATGGGGCGGCGCGGTGAACAGCGCGTCCTCGAGCATATACTCCCAGCTGCCGGCGAATTCGCGCTTGGCGACGACATAGGCACCAGCCACCATGGCGGCACCGCCGAAGCTTGCGATCAGCACCGGATCGCCCTTCTTGATCTCGGCGGACTTTCCCAGTGCCATCGGCTTGAGCCTGAGCGGTTCGATCGCGCGCAACAGGCCGAAGCCGCTTTCGTGGTCGTAGCCGACAACGTCCGCCGGTACGGTGTGCCCGTTGTTGTCGACGACCTCGGCCGCGTAGGCCTCGACCATGAGATAGCCGATCGTCAAGACGAGACCGTCGCTATCGATGACGATGCCCGATCCTTCACGTTCGCGGCCCAGGCCTTGGACGGTGCGCCCTTCCGGATTGATGTGGGTGTTGATCCGCACCACCGCCGAAACGAGCTCCTCGACCCGCGCGGACTGCGCGGCGGCAGTGGACGCGCTCACGAGCGCGACAACGGCCGTAGCCAGCATCACGCATGACGCGATGACGGCAGAGCCGCGGCGAGAAGCGTTGCGCATGAATGCTCCTAGCTCTAGTTCGGCGGGCAGAGTCGGTAGCGCTTGAGATCCTTGAACTCGGGACCGGCCGAAAGCTCCCCGCGGTCATTCGATACAATGATCCGATTTACTTCCGTCGTCTCCGGCGGCTCGGCTCGGCTCGAGCAACGCATATGGGCAGAGTAGATCGGCCCGTCGGCGCCCGCGGTTTCGGTGACCCATTGAATCGTGCAGCTCGCTTGCGACGTCGCGTACCCTTTTGCCGACACGACAAAGGTGGACTTGCTGTCGCGGCAGAGGTCCGCGCTCGGTGCCCACGTTCCCCACAACCGTTCCGGCACGGTGAGGTGGCGAACAGAGTCGGCGAGCGCGGCGCTCGAAACGAGCGCAGAAGCGAAAACGATGATGGTGCGCATGGTGTGGCCCGCGCTGTGAGCAACTCGCAACTCTACTCCCGACGCCGCGCCATGTTCCAGCCCGGGATGCCGGCAGCCGGCGCATCAGTTTCTGCCCGACAAAGGCTCCGGTCGATTGCGGCCCGCTACAACTGCTCGATCCCCGCCTTTTCCCGAACGCCCTTCCACTTCGCGATCTCGCCCGCAATATGGGCTTTGAGCTCATCGGGCGTCGAGCTGCGGGCCAGCGCACCCAAATTGAGGACCTGTTTGGCGATGCTCTCGCGTCCGAGCAACTCCTGCATGGCTTTATTCGTCTTCTGCACGACCGCGGGCGCCGTGCCGACCGGAAAGGCGAGCCCGTACCAACTCGTGACATCGTAGCCGGGCATGCCCGCTTCGCTGAAGGTGGGGACATCGGAGAGCATGGGGTTGCGCTTCGGCGAGGTGACCGCGATGGCCTTGAGTTCGCCGACGTGGATCTGGCCCTGAACGGTCTGTACCAGCTCGAATACGAATTCCACCTCCCTCGCGCGCAAGCCGGTCACCGCGGCCGGGGTGCTGCGGTAGGGAACGTGCGTGATGTTAAGGCCGGCGCTCTGCTTCATCAGCTCGCCAGCGAAATGCTGGGTCGTGCCGACGCCGGCGCTGCCGAAATTGAATTTTCCGGGATTGGCGCGCACCGCCGCCAGCACGCCCGTCAGGTCGCTGGCCGGAAAGGCGGGCGCGGCGACAAGAACGAGACCTGCGGTCGCGACCATCGACACCATTTGGAAGTCGTTGATCGGGTCGTAGCGCAACGCCTTGTACATCACCGCCGAAATCGCGTGCGCATTGCTCATCATGTACGCCGTGTAGCCATCCTTGGGCGATTTCGCGACCGCCTCCGCTGCCGTGGTGCCGGCGGCGCCGGCACGGTTCTCGACCACGACCGCTTGGCCGAGAATCTCCGCCAGCGGCTGCGCGATCAACCGCGCGGAGATATCGGTGCCGCCACCAGCGCTGGCACCGACCACGAGACGAATAGGTCGTGTCGGCCAGTCCTCGGCGCCTGCGAAACCGATGCTCGCGCTGATGATCGCAATCGCCGCAACTGAAACGCGGATGCCAAGCGCTGCCGCTCGCGCCGTCCGCAGCATCGCGCCGATCTCCTGCGCCACCGGTCCCTTGCCCGCCATCTTCGGGTCCTCTTTCCCGAATTCAAAGTGTAGACCCAAGCGAGATAGCTGGGAAAGCTGTCCCAAGAGTTCCGCTTTTGATGACAATGAGCAATGTGGCTTCACGGCGTTGGTGAGCAGGGTATTCCCGGTGTGATGGCGCATCTGCCCACATTACGATTTGCCGATGCCGGCTACGAACGCATATGAGGTCCACCAGCCGCCGTGAGCGGACGGTGGGCTGCGAAAGGCTCGAAAGCTTGGAGAAAATCCTGTAGAGACGATGGGTTTTCCCCAGCAGGAGGTCTCCATGTCTCAAGTGGATCCATGGGAGAAGGCGGCGGACTGCGAGCGGACGCTTAGAATTACGGTAGATCCGGTACATCGCGAAACTCTGAGCAACATCCGGGAATTCTGGATTGCGCTCGCGCATGAGAGCCGATTTCTGAGTGACGAGGCCTTAGCCACCCAGATCGAAACGATTGGCCGCCTGCACGCCAAATTCGACCGCGACGCGCACGCCTAGAATTCGCCGACAATCCAGGCTGCAGATTTGCGCTTGGGGCGATGCAGCCGCCCCATTCGGCAACAAGGCTGTCAGCGGGGGTACGAAGGCAGGACGGGAGGCTGTAGCCACACTCGACTACGACTGGTTCTGTAAGTCCAAGCCCCGTGCCTCCTCCAACTCACCGAGCGTCCAAGGGCAGCCGGCGAGAAGAAAGCTTACTTCGGCTGCACATTTGGATCTCCGCCCGGTGTTCCTGGCGGTGGAATGACCTTGAGATGACCACCGCTCGGCGGCGTGACCTGCATGTCGCGGTCAATCCCGGCAGGCGGGCAGATGACGCCTTTCGATTGGGCGAGTTTGTCGCTCAGGGGTTCGGAACTGCCACCGCCCACCGTTGGCGGCTCGCCCTTGACGTCAGGCGGGCACATCGCCCCTCGCTCAGGAGACGCGTTCTCGGTTGGCTGCGCCAGCCCCGCACTCAGCGGTGCGACGCCGACGAACGCGGCAATGATCAGAATGGTCGTACGCAAAGGCAATTCCTCGCGGACTTGCGGAGCGTGGTTGTCAACGTCTCCAGGCGCAAAGGGTTCCCGAGAGCCTGCAGCGGCGAGCGCACGAGTGGGCGTTGACTTTATGGGCGCAAAAAGCCGTTGCTGTCTCTTGGAGCGTGGCGACAGTATCGGCATTGAAATCGCATGAACGGGCATCGTTGGGACGGCACGATTGGTCGCTCGATCGAAGCGTACGTCTCGATCCAAATCGGTGCGGAATAACGCGTGGCCAAAGGCGATACCGAGGTCGTAATTGTGGGCGGCGGCGCGGCTGGTATCGCCGCAGGCCGGCGGCTCATGGACGCGCATCTCGATTGTCTTGTCGTGGAGGCACGGCCGCGGCTCGGCGGACGCGCGTGGACGATGCGCGGAAATTCGGCATTTCCGATCGATCTCGGCTGCGGCTGGCTGCATTCGGCCGACCGCAATCCCTGGCGAGACATTGCCGAGGCACAAGGCTGCTCGATCGACACGACGCCGCCGCCGTGGACGCGGCGTTCGGCTCCGATCGGCTTTCCGCCTTCGGAGCAAACTAGCTTTCTGCAGGCGCTGCAAGAATTCCACCAGCAGCTTCATTCCCGCCCGGAGCAAGAGCCGGACGTTCCGGCGGCGACGTTTCTCGAGCCGCTCGGCCAGTGGAATGCCTTGATCAACGCCATCAGCACGTACGCGAACGGGGCGGAGCTCGATCGGGTCTCGGCGCGGGATGTCAGTCGCTACGACGACAGCGGCGTCAACTGGCGGGTAGTCGAGGGCTATGGGACGGCGATCGCCGCCCATGGTGCCGGCTTGCCAGTCATGCTCGGCCAGCCGGTGCGGCTGATCGATTGCAGTGGGCGGCGATTGCGAGTGGAAACAGCGGGCGGTGCGATAACGGCGGATAGCGCCATCGTCACGGTCCCGAGCGGGCTGCTTGCCGAAGAGAGGCTTCTCTTCACCCCGCCCTTGCCCGAAAAAACGAAAGCGGCTGCGGGCCTGCCCTTGGGGCTTGCCGACAAATTGTTTTTAGCCCTGGCGGAGGCCGAGGAATTCGACAAAGAGAGCCGCCTCTTTGGCCGCACCGACCGTAGCGACACAGGTGTCTATCATTTCCGACCCTTCGGCAGGCCGCAGATCGAAGCATATTTTGGGGGACGCTTGGCGGCAGAGCTCGAGGCGGGCGGCGACCTTGCATTCGCTGACTTCGCCATCGGCGAACTGGTCGGCTTACTTGGCACCGACTTCGCCCACCGCCTGAAGCCGCTTCACCTTCATCGCTGGGGTGTCGATCCGTTCGCGCGCGGCTCCTACTCCCATGCCCTGCCGGGCAAGGCGGACTGCCGAGGCGTGCTCGCCGCACCCGTGGACGATCGCGTGTTCTTCGCCGGCGAGGCGTGTTCGCGCAGCGATTATTCCACGGCGCACGGCGCCTATCTCACCGGAGTGGCCGCCGCCGACCAAGCGATTGCCGCTCGCCGGGGGAAACGCTCGTCGTGACAGGAGGCACCACATACCCGCGCCGGACGATTTCAACCACCCATATCGTTGGTGGCCGAAGTCGGCAGCGAGCGCTGCGCCACGTTCGGCCCAGCCGAGCTCTCCCGCCGAATACGCGTCGTTCCCAATGGTTTCCGTGCGATACACCCCCAGTAGCAATTTTCCCGCAATCCGATTTACGGCGGCACTCGCGCCGATGCTCAGCCCCCGCCGCGCACGTAAGCCCATAGCAGCTTGAGATCATCGTCCCTGATCTTGCCGCGCCAAGGCGGCATGGCGGGCGGCTTGCCATCGAGCACCGCATTGCGGAAGCGCTCGAAGTCGTCCTTGGGAAACTTGCGTAGGTCGATGGTGACGCCGCCGGGATTGACCATGTCGCGGCCGTGGCAGCTCACGCAGAAGTCGTCATACACCTCGCGTCCGAGATCGGCGTCGTCTGCCCGCGCGCCGGCGGAGAGAGCCATGCCAATCGCCAGCGCCCCGAGGACCCACGCAGTCCGCGGGCATCGCGCGCGTGGCGCGCCTCGCATGCTCAAACCTTCTTTTGCCGCACCGCCGCCACTTGAATGGGCGGGATCCAAGGCTTGTCGGCCCACGCCACGCCCTTGCGCGCAACCTGCGCGTCGATGAGGTAGGGCTTACCCTCGACCGTCGCCTTGCGTGCACGCGCCAGCGCCTCTCGCAATTGCCCCGGACTCTCGACCACCTCGCCATCGACGCCGAAGCCCTTGGCGATCGCGGCCATATTCATGTCCGGGCTGCCCAGATAGTCGTGCACGAATTGGCCGGTCTGCACCATGCGGCCACCCGGCACATTGGCAATCACGCGCGAATGCGGCCCGCCATAGGCATGGTTGTTGTAGACGATGATGATCACGGGGAGTTCGAGCCGCGCCATGTTCCAGAGCGCAGTGGGACCGAAGATGAAGGAGCCGTCGCCGACGAGACAAATCACCTGCTGGTTGGGGCGGGCGAGTTTCACTCCCGCCGCCGTGCCAACGCCGGAGCCGAGATGGGCGCCGTAATAGAAGAACAACTCGCGCCCGCCGATCGGATCGAAGTCGAACGAGTGCAGGGCCACCGATCCTGCCTCATGCACGATAATGGCGTCGGGGTCGGCGAATTTCGCCACCTCCCAGGTGAGGCGGTCGGCGATGATCGGGCTCTCCTCCCAGTCGGGATTGTTCACCACCTGGGCACGCGCGGCCTTTGCCCATTCGCCGAATTTGCGCACGTCGACCGCGCGGTCGGCAGCCTTCTGCCGCAACGCCGGGGTGAGCAGCTGGTCGACCGCTGCGATGAGATCGTCAAGTCCGTAGCCGACGTCACAGACGAGCGGCACCTCGGTGATCATGACGTTACCCATGCTGGCGTGATCGATGCGCATGTCGATGAATTTCGGTCCACGCGGAACGATCGGCGCCGGGCCATTGTGCTGGAACTTGTTGCCGACGTTGATGATCACGTCGGCGCTCTTCGGATAGTTGAGCGAATTGAGGCTGTTGCCGGCGAGATTTCCGACCCAGAGCGCATGCGTCTCCGGGAAATTGGCATAGAGCTGGCGCACCTGGGTCACCGGCATGCCCAGCAGCTCGGCAAGCTTCACCGCCTTGCCCGCCGCTTTCGCCTTGTAGATTTCGTCGCCGACGACCATGAGCGGCATGCGGGCCTCGACCAAGAGCTTCGCGGCCCGCTGGATCTCATCCGGGTTGGGACGGACCCGCATGCGCGGGTCGATCAGTTCCTGCGCGATAATTTCGGTGCGGACCCGTTCGTCGTTGTAGTCCGAATGCCACGAGATGTAGGCGGGACCGTAGGGCGGCGTCCACGCCGCTTTAAAACCGCGGCGAACGGTCTCCGGGATCATGTCCGGGCGCCGCGCGAGCCAAGTGTATTTGGTGATGGGCTGGACCATCTGCTCCTGATTCGCGACCTCCTCGAAGCCATCGCGCCCCGCGCGCCGGGTCTGGTCGGTGCGATAGGAATAAACAACGAGCGGCGTCTGTTCCTTGAAGGCGTTGAACATCTGGCCGATGGCGTTCGCCATGCCGACCACCGCCGCCTGCATGACAATGGCGGGCTCGCCGGAGGCCTTGATGTAGCCCGCTGCCATGGCGGCGCCCGGCCCCTCATGCGGCGTAAGGATGTATTTGAGCTGCGGCCGGTCGACGAGCGCCTCGTAAAACTGCGCATCCTCGCTCGCTGAATTGCCGAAGACGTATTTCGCTCCGCAGCCGATGAGCTGTTCGGCAAAGGCGGCGCCGCCGGTGCCCTGAAACGGCTTGACGCCAGCGACGGCGGCCGCGGCCGGAGCAGTTGCCGCAGGCGCTGGTGCGGGGGCGGCCGGAGCTGAGCCTCCTGGCGAGCCGGCGCCTTGCGCATGGCCCGGGCTCACGGACGCGACAGCAGTCAGCACTGATTGGGCGGCAGTCGCTGTGAGGCCGGCCTTGGTCAGGCCGCCGACGAAACCGCGCCGCGAAATTCCCTGCGACAAATATCTCGCAACCAGCTCTCGCATTGTTCGCTCCTTGGATTCCGGACGCGACGCGATCAACGCGCCGCAATTATCTCTATGGGGCGCTCGCCGGCTTGGAACCCGGCCCGAAATCGCTGCCGAGGTAATCGGCCATCAACCTGATCTCTTCTTGCGTCCACAACCCGCCGCGTCCGATCATGCGATAGATCGCGGCCTCCCATCCGCGGCGATCCTGCCGCTGGTCGCGAAACATCGCATCTGTATGGCACTGGAAGCACTTGCTCATCACCACGCTGCGTCCGGGATGTTGCGCGCTCTGCTGAGCGCCGTCTTGCCCATGGGCCGCGGCAGCGAGCAACAACGGC
>JBKOXY010000106.1:0-4018 GCA_046725125.1 Pseudomonadota bacterium
GACCGCAAGGCGCCATTGCCTCGCCTCAGCGGGCAAAAGCCGACCTGGCGCAAGGCGGCTGCGCTGGCGCGAGCATGGGAGCTCAAGCAACTGCCCAAGCGGCTCGACGATCTGGCGGCGCAAAGCAGCTCCGCCAAACCCTCGAGGTGACTAGCCGCACGGCCGATACGCTCAACCAGTGGCGCACTATGCTGGATGTTTCTGGCGGGCCTGCCGTTCGCGAGACTCGCTTAAGGGCGAATGCAGTTTTGGGAACCGATAACCACGATGTCAGCCGTGGTGCCAGCTGGGCGGTAAAAGCGCATTTTTGTGATCGCCATCACATCGCGAGCGCATTTTTGTGATCGCCGTCACATCGCGAGCGCAACGGCCGAGCTAGGTTCGCATTTGTCGATCGTACCGCAAATGCGGTTCTCACGTTCGACGTTCCTCCGAAACACTCAGCCCCGCTCACGCGGGGCTTTTTTTCGCGAGGTCGCAAACAGCCACGCTTATTCAATCACCTCGTCCGCGCGCGCGGCAAGGCCCACGAGGCCGCCGAAAGGCGTGGTGGATTCTCGCCGTCTCATGCGGCCCTTCGTAACGTCATGGCCACACTCAATTCAGCTCAACATATCAGACCAATGTCTGATTGCCTCGCACGCTACGTCGCCGATCTCTTCCAGTCGGTTCACTGCTATTCGCGCGAGTGTAACGCAGCTCACAAAGCCCTTCCGGTTCCCCCTCTAAACTCCGCCGCGGCGCACAACGATGTCAGTTTGGCATCAGGAGGAGGACATGGGACCCAGAGCAACGAGGTTCGCACTCGTCTTCTGGATGGCCCTTGCGGTGGCGGTGATCATCCTGGCGATCAAACCGTGGGCGGGCGCGCGAGACTCGCAGAGCAAGTCGGCGGCGCCAATTCCGGCGCGGGACATCATCTACCGGCCGCAATACTGGAAAGTGTTTTGAGGGCACGGCAGGCGGTCCGAGGAACAAACAACGCCTTTCTGACCCCGCATCAGGCGTGTCGCGACGGATGCCCGCAGCACCGCCCTCTCTGCGCAAGACACGCTTCGGCCGAAGCTGTATATGATACCGCCCGCGGTTGATCAGTCTCACGTCACTGTCGTCGGTTCGAAATATAGGTCCCCGCAACCGGGATCCCGGCAGCGCGAGCGTCGCGGTTGCGTTTCGCGGGGACGACCCTGTGATGCCGAGCCAAGCAATCCGGATTGCGTATGACAGGCCATGTCCCCGGCTGATTTCTCCAAATATCCCCGCGACCTCACCGGTTACGGCCGCGACCCGCCCGATCCGCGCTGGCCCGGTGGCGCGCGTATCGCCGTCCAGTTCGTGGTCAACTACGAGGAGGGCGGAGAGCGCAACATCCTGCACGGCGATGCGACCTCGGAAGCGTTTCTCTCCGACGTGCTCGGCGCGAAGCCTTGGCCGGGAGCGCGCCACATGAACGTGGAATCGACGTACGAATACGGCTCCCGTGCCGGCTTTTGGCGGCTGTGGAGGTTGTTCACGCAACGCGACGTGCCGGTAACCGTGTTCGGCGTCGCCAGCGCGCTAGCGCGTTCATCCGAGGCGGTCGCGGCGATGCGCGAAGCGCGCTGGGAGATCGCCAGCCACGGCCTCAAATGGATCGACTACAAGGACCTGCCTGACGAAGAGGAGCGCGCGCATCTTGCCGAGGCGATTCGCGTCCACACGCAGGCGACCGGCGAGCGCCCGCTGGGCTGGTATACCGGCCGCACCTCGGTCAACACCTTGAAGGCCGTGCTCGACGAAGGCGGCTTCCTCTATTCGTCCGATTCCTACGCCGACGATCTGCCCTATTGGGTCAACGGGCCGAAGGGGCCGCATCTGATCATTCCCTATACGCTCGATGCCAACGACATGCGGTTCATCAATGCGCAGGGCTTCGGCAGCGGCGATGAGTTTTTTATCTATCTCAAGGATGCCTTCGACCTGCTCTATGCCGAGGGCGAACGGACGCCCAAAATGATGTCGATCGGGTTGCACTGCCGCTTGGTCGGGCGTCCGGGACGGGCGGCTGCGCTCACGCGTTTTCTCGACTATGTCGCCGCGCGCGAGCGGGTATGGCTCGTGAGAAGGCTCGACATCGCGCAGCACTGGCATCGCGAGCATCGCTCGCTCGCCGCTGCCGCCCCGGTGATCCGGTAGCACGACATGACGAAGATTGTGCTCGCAAGCCTCAATGCGGCGGACGAGGCCGGCTTCATGGCCGCGCTGGGCGATGTGTACGAGCACGCGCCGTGGGTGGCGCAAGCCGCGTCCAGGCTGCGGCCATTCGCCACGCTTGCCGCTCTACACGCGGCGATGATGGCCGCGGTGCGCGCCGCGCCGCCGGATCAACAGCTGGCATTGATCAACGGCCATCCCGACCTCGCGGGCAAGGCGGCGCGCGCAGGCACCATGACGGTGAATTCCAAGGCGGAGCAGGCGAGCGCCGGCCTCGACCGCCTGTCGGAGGCGGAATTTGTGCAATTCCATCGCCTCAACAACGCCTACCGCGAGAAGTTCGGCATGCCATTCATCATCTGCGTGCGGCGGCACAGCAAGGATTCGATCTTGCAGGAGTTCGAACGTCGCCTGCAAAACACCATGGCGGCGGAAACCGAAACAGCGCTCGGCGAAATCTTCCGCATCGCCGCGCTTCGCCTCGACCAACGCCTCGAAGCCGCCGACCGCCTCGAGGTGCACGGCCGCCTGTCGACCCACGTGCTCGACACCCAGGCCGGCCGTCCTGCGGCTGGAGTCGCCATCGAGCTTCTCGAATTATCCGCCAATGGCGAGCAGCGTGTGATCGCGCGCGCCACGACCAATCGCGACGGCCGCACCGATGAGCCGCTGATCGGCGGCCGGCCATTGCCGATCGGACGTTACGAATTGCGTTTCCACGTCGCCGATTACTTCGCGGGTGCGGGCGCGTCGCGGGCCGAGCCGCCGTTCCTCGACGTGGTGCCGGTCCGATTCGCGGTCGCAGAAGCAGAAGGCCACTACCACGTGCCGCTGCTGGTTACGCCGTGGAGCTATTGCACGTATCGCGGTAGCTGACGATCCGTACAGGCCTGACTTGGGAATAGGCAAGCGCGAGGAAAATGCCTAGTCTTGCGGCAAGAGCGGAGCGTTGCCGTCTCTCCGTGCAAGCCTCGGGCTGGCATGGCGATTGCTCAGGCAACGCATGGCGCGCCGGTCGAGCGGCCTTACAGGGAGCGTCGAACATGGACAGGATCAGGCTTTTCGGGATGCTCGCGGGCGCGGCGGCGGCCGCCCTGACGGTGAGCCCCGTTTGCGCGGAGACCGATGTGAAGTTTGCCCTCGACTGGAAGTTCGAGGGCCCCTCGGCCCCCTACTTCGTCGCCATCGACAAAGGCTACTACAAGGCCGAGGGTCTCAACGTCACCATCGATTCCGGCCCCGGCTCCGTTGCCGGCATCGCCCGCGTCGCCGCCGGCACCTATCCGATCGGCTTCTTCGACATCAACTCGCTGGTCAAGTTCCGGGACCAGAACCCGGACAAGAAAGTCCAGGCCGTGTTGATGATCTACGACAAACCGGCATTCGCGATCGGCACCACTGCCAAGACCGGCATCACCAAGCCGAAGGACCTCGAAGGCCGGGTGCTCGGCGCGCCGACGGCCGATGGCGCCTTCGCGCAATGGAAGGCATTCGTGAAGGAAAACGGCATCGATGAATCCAAGGTCAAGATCGAGAACGTTGGCTTTCCCGTGCGCGAGCCGATGCTCGCCGAGGGCAAGGTCGACGCCATCACCGGCTTTTCGTTCTCGATGTACTACAACCTGCTGCAGAAGGGGCTCAAACCCGAAGACATCAAGGTGATGCTGATGGCGGACCATGGTCTCGTGCTCTACGGCAACGCCATCATGGTCAATCCGGACTACGCCAAGGCCAATCCGAAGGTGGTGGCTGGCTTCGTGCGCGCCACCATCAAGGGCGTGCTCGACACCGTCAAGGACCCCGACGCGGCGATCAAATCCGTGAT
>JBKOXY010000503.1:0-12820 GCA_046725125.1 Pseudomonadota bacterium
AGGCGGTAGAGCGCGGCTTCCGCCGCCTCGTCGAGCGAAGCCGTCGCTTCGTCGAGGAAAAGATAATCCGGCGCCTGCAGAATGGCGCGGGCAATGCCGAGGCGTTGCTGCTCGCCGAGCGAGAGCATTCGGTTCCAGTGCGCCTCCTCCGTGAGCCGCCCGGCGAGCGCGGGCAGGCCGACGGCGGTGATGACCTCGGCGAGCGCCTCGGCACCGAAGGTTCCGGGTTCGGCGGGATAGGTGACCGCGGCCGCCAGCGTACCGATCGGGAAATAAGGTCGCTGCGGCAGCGCCATCAGCTTGGCCCCCGCGGGCACCCGGATGGTGCCCGCGCCGAACGGCCACGTGCCCGCGATCGCCCGCAACAGGGTCGACTTGCCCGCGCCGGACGGACCCGTGAGCAGCACCCGCTCGCCGGCCGCGATGGCAATGTCGTTGGCGGCGACTAGCGCGGCCCCCTGCGGCAGCCGCACCAGAAGGTCGTCGATCTCGACGCGATCTCTGCCCTCGCGCGCCGATACCACGATCGCCGGCGTCGCGGTGGCCGCGGCCCGCGCTCGCTCGGCCGCGATGTTGAAGCCGTCGAGTCGCGCGATCACCGCCCGCCACTCGGCGAGCTGGCGATAGGCGTTGACGAAAAACGACAGCGCGCTCTGTACGCTGGTGAACGCGGAGGCGGTCTGCATCAGCCCGCCGAGCTGAACCGCTCCGGCGAAATAGGCGGGACTGATCACGATGAAGGGAAAGACGATCGAGATCTGGCTGTAGCCCGAGGTCAGAAAGGTCAGCTGCTTGGTACGCTGCATGATCAGGAGAAAGTTGCCGACGACGTAACCGAAGCGCTCGAGCAGCCGTTCTCGCTCGGCGGTTTCTCCTCCCAGCAGCGCGATTTGCTCGGAATTCTCGCGCACCCGAACAAGGTTGAAACGGAAGTCGGCCTCGAACCGCTGCTGGCGGAAATTGAGCGAGATCAGCGGCCAGCCGATGAGATGGGTGAGCGTGGTTCCGACCGCCGCATAGAGCAACGCCGCCCACACCAGGTAGCCTGGAATGGCGAAGCCCGCACCGAACAGATGGAGCGGGGCCGCCGCGGAGAGCGTCCATAGAATCACCACGAAGGAGAACAGCGTCACGATTGCGCTGAGCAATCCGACGGTGATCGTCAGCGTGCGATCGATGAACATATTGATATCCTCGGCAATGCGCTGGTCGGGATTGTCGGCGGCATCGCCGAGGAGCTGCATGCGGTAGTGATTGGCGCCGGCAAGCCAATGATCGAGGTAGTGCTGCGTCATCCAGCGCCGCCACCGGATCTGCAGCCATTGATTGAGATAGAGTTGGTAGACCGCGAGCACGATATAGGTCGTCGCCAAAATGCAAAAAAAGCCGAGTTCGGAGACGAACGCGTCCCAATTGCGCTCCTGCAGCGCATTGTAGAAGCGGTTGTTCCATTGATTGAGCATGACGTTGATGGCCACGATCGAGAGCTCGATCGTGATCACCACGCCGAGCAGAGCGCGGCCGGCCCAGCGGTCTTCGGAAAAGAAATACGGACGAGCAAGCCGCCAAATGATGGCGAGCGTCGAAAGGAGGCGTGACACGGGGCTTCTCCTGTCTGCCGGCAGCGGGTCGAAATTGCGGTCGTGGGTGGTGGCCTAGCGTGGTGGATTTGAAGTTCCTACGAGTATGCAGCGAGCTCGCATAGGAACTTCAAATCCAAAAACCACACTAGAGTCATATGTTTGCTAGTGTCCCTTTTGATTCCGAAGTTCGCACGAAAGCGTGCCGCAAGGGCTTGCGAACTTCGGAATCGGGACACTAGCCGATCAATCGAGCCTGAATTGGGCGATAGGGCCCGTTCACGGCGGTGGGAGCCATGCCTCTGATTTGGCTGCCGCCATCTTTTGACTTTAGCACAGGCAAGGGGCCAAGACCCGGTGGCGCGGGCGCTGCCTGTGATCGGTCGGCCGGCGCTGTCAAGCCCGCTTGCAACCTCGGCCGCGCGCGCTCCCCCGCAGCGTGGGGCGAGACAATTCGAGCCTTGTGCACGGCGACATCACCCCCTACAACCTGCCTTACCCGGAATAGGGAACCTGTCCGGACGGTTCATAACCCAAGCGGCTCCAAGAATGCCGCCAGGACACTTGAGAAACCCAAAGGAGGGCAATGCCCATGAGTGCTGAACGATCCCGCATGTCCAAGTCCGCGACCCGGCGCAAGTTTCTCGCCGGTGCCGCCATCACCGGCGCGGCCGCGGTCGCCATGCCGCAGGTGTCGCGGGCGCAGACCGTGACCTGGAAATACCAGTCGACCTGGCCGACCAAGGACATTTTCCACGAGTTTGCCGTCGACTACGCCAAGAAGGTCAACGAGATGTCGGGTGGACGGCTCAAGCTCGACGTGCTCGCCGCTGGCGCCGTGGTGCCTGCCTTCCAGCTGCAGGACGCGGTGCATTCGGGCGTCCTCGACGCCGGCCACGGCGTGACCGTCTACTGGTACGGTAAGAGTAAGGCCGCCTCGCTGTTCGGCACCCCGCCGTCGTTCGGCTGGGACGCCCACAGCATGCTTGCCTGGCACTATTACGGCGGCGGCGAGGCGCTCTACAACGAACTCATCAACGACATCCTCAAGCTCAACCTCGTCGGCCTGCTCTACTATCCGATGATGAACCAGCCGCTCGGCTGGTTCAAAAAGGAGGTCAAGAGCGCCGACGAGTTCAAGGGCCTGAAATATCGCACCGTCGGACTCTCGGCCGACCTGTTCAAGGAGATGGGAGCCTCGGTGACGATCTTGCCGGGCGGCGAGATCGTGCCGGCATTGGACCGCGGCCTGATCGACGCGGCCGAGTTCAACAACCCCTCGTCCGACCTTCTGCTCGGCTTCCCGGACGTGTCCAAGTACTTCATGGTGCGAAGCCATCACCAGCAGCAGGAGTGTTTCGAGATCAGCTTCAACAAGGCGAGGTACAATGCGCTGCCGGCCGAACTCAGGGCGATCCTGCGATACGCGGCCTTCGCTGCCACGGCCGACCAGTTCGCCCAGGCCCACGACCGCTATTCGAAGGATCTCGAGGAGATCAAGAAGCGCGGCGTCAATGTCATCAAGACGCCGGATTCGGTGCTCGAGGCGCAACTCAAGGCCTGGGACAAGGTGATTGAAGCGAACAAGGACCCGTTCTTCGTGAAGGTCCTCAACTCCCAGAAGGCGTGGGCGAAGCGAGTCTCGCCCTATTTCCTCACCAATAACTTGACCACCCCGCAACTCGAGGTGGCCTACAAGCACTTCTTCGGATAGGGACCGCGCAACGGGCCCGCGCGGCTCTTGCCGTGCGGGCCTTTCGTCGTTTCACTCGCTCGAAAGCCGAATGAGAAGCGCCGCGGGAGAGGCATGAATCGCGTCTTGCTCATCGTAGACGAGATCAGCACCTGGATCGGCAAGACCGCCGGCTGGTGCATCGTCATTCTCACGTTCACCACCAGCTACGAAGTGTTCATGCGCTACCTGTTCCTGGCGCCGACCGAATGGGCGTTCGACGCCAGCTACATGCTCTACGGGACGCTGTTCATGCTGGCCGGCGCGTATACGCTTTCGCGCAACGGCCATGTGCGCGGCGATTTCATCTACCGCTCCTGGTCCCCGCGCACCCAAGCCAAATGGGACCTGGTGCTCTATTTCCTGTTCTTCTTCCCCGGCATGTTGGCGTTCGTCTACGCCGGCTACGGTTACGCCAAGCTGTCGTGGCTAGTGCATGAACACTCTTCGGCGAGCCCCTTCGGGCCGCCGGTCTACCATTTCAAGTCGCTGATCCCGATCGTTGGCGTGCTCATGGTGATGCAGGGGATAGTCGAGGTTATCCGCTGCATCATGTGTATCCGTACCGGCGAATGGCCTAAGCGCCTGCACGACGTCGAGGAGCTCGACAAGATCATGCTCGAGAAGGCCGAGCACGGCGACTACCAGGTGGTCAAGGAGCTCGAGGAAATCGGGCAGCGTAGGGGCGACATTTGATGTTCGGTATCGGCAACCCCGAGCTGGGCGTGATCATGCTCGGGCTGTTCGTCGTTTTCATCATGTTTGGGTTCCCGATCGCGTTCACGCTGATGGCGCTCGGCGTGTTCTTCGGCTATTTCGCGATGGGCGACCTGATCTTCAGCCTGCTCGTGCAGCGTACCTATTCGGTGATGACGAACGACGTGCTGATCTCGATTCCGCTGTTCGTTTTCATGGGCTACATCATCGAGCGCGCCAACATCCTCGACCGCCTGTTCCGTTCGCTTCAGCTTGCGGCCGGTCCGGTGCCGGCCTCGCTCGCGCTCGCCACGCTCGCGACCTGCGCCATTTTTGCGACCGCAACGGGCATCGTCGGCGCCTGCGTGACGCTCATGGGGCTGCTGGCGTTTCCGGCTATGCTGCGCGCCGGCTATGACGTGAAAATTGCATCGGGCGTGGTGTGCGCTGGCGGCTGCCTCGGTATTCTCATTCCGCCGAGCGTCATGCTCATTCTCTACGGTGCCACCGCCGGCGTTTCCGTGGTGAAGCTCTACGCCGGCGCCTTCTTTCCCGGCATCATGCTGGCCGGGCTCTACATGCTCTACGTCATCATCATGTCGCTGCTCAATCCGAAGCTGGCGCCGAAGCTGCCGGCCGAAGAGCGAAACGTGCCGGTCTTGACCGTGCTGTGGGCGCTGCTGACGTCGTTCGCGCCGTTGGCCGGGCTCATCGGCGCGGCGCTCGGCTCCATCATCTTCGGCCTCGCCACGCCGTCGGAGGCGGCGGCCATGGGCTCGCTCGGCGCACTCCTGCTCGCGGTCGGCTATGGCGCCGACTACAAGCGGCGAGGAAACGTCATCCTGGTCCAGGTCTACGGCGTGCTGGCTGCGGCCTTCTTCGCCTATTTGATCGTGTGCGGGATTACCCATCTGGACGTGGATCGCCGCGTCGTCACCGTTGCCCTGTTCGCGACGCTTCTGACCGGTCTCGCACTGGTGCCCGGAACGTCGTTTTCAGTCGCTCAGCTCAAGGAGTCGGTGTTTCTGACCGCGCGCACCACGGCGATGGTGTGCTGGCTGTTCATCGGTTCCTTCACGTTCTCGGCGGTCTTCGCCTATCTCGGTGGCCACGAGCCAATCGAGAAGTTCATGTTGGCCATGAACCTATCGACTACCGGGTTCATGGTGCTCGCCCAATTCATCATCTTTGTCTTGGGTTGGCCGCTCGAATGGACCGAGATCATCGTCATCTTCATGCCGATCTTCCTGCCGCTCTTGAAGACCTTCAACGTCGATCCGCTGTTCTTCGGACTGTTGGTCGCGCTGAATATTCAGACCTCCTTCCTGTCGCCGCCGGTCGCCATGGCGCCGTTCTATCTCAAAGGCGTGGCGCCCAGCTGGGTGAACATCAACGATATCTTCCGTGGCGTACTGCCGTTCATGTTGATCGTCATCGTGTCGATGGTCATGCTCTACACCTTTCCGCAGATCGGCTTATGGTTGCCCACGCAGGTCTACCGCTGACGCCGCGGGCATGATGCGGAGGACGAGATGCTCCTGCTGATATCCGGCATTGTGGTCCTGCTCGTGACCGCCGCCGTATTCGTCGCTTTGCTGCCACGCGGCGATCACCGGCACCGCTGGGTCGACACCGAATGGGAGCCCTATATCAGCGTCGCCATCTGTGCAGGGGCGGCGCTATCGTTCACGATGACACTGTCCGGGGTGCTTGCGTTGCTCGCGTCGTGAATGGTGCCGGCGTCACAGTCCGCTCACCGGATCGTCGCGCGCGATCAGATACCACAGGAAGCCGCCGAAGAAGACGACGCCGAGGATCGCCGATCCGAGCAACCACAGCACATCGGAGGGGCGCAAAAACCACAGCAAGCCAGTGGACGCGAACCACGCCACCACTGCGAGGGCTGTGACGATTGTGCGCATCGAGATGATGGTCGTATAGATTTCGGCCGCGATGCAGGCGACAAAATGAAGCGTGTTCGAACGGGAGCGCGGCTTTGGCTGATAACGCGCTGACGGCACTGACCGCGACCGAGGCTGCAGCGGAAATCGCGCGCGGCGCCGTTTCGGCCGAGGATTACGCCCGCGCCTGTCTCGACCGCATCGAAACTCTCGACGGCGAGATCAAAGCGTTCGTCCATCTCGACCGCGACCATGTGCTCGCGCAGGCGCGCGCGCTCGACGAGCGCCGCGCGCAGGGCCGCCCGATTGGTCCGCTGCACGGCATTCCGGTCGCGATCAAGGACATCATCGACACCGCGGATTACCCGACCGAGCTCGGCTCGCCGCTCGCGGCCGGCCGCCGGCCATGGAGCGACGCCACCGTGGTGGCGAAGTTGCGCGCCGGCGGCGCGGTCATCATCGGCAAGACGGTGACCACCGAGTTCGCCTATTTCCATCCCGGGGCTACGCGCAACCCGCACGACCACGCGCGAACGCCCGGCGGCTCGTCGTCGGGATCGGCGGCGGCGGTGGCCGCCCGCATGGTGCCGCTCGCGCTCGGCACTCAGACCAACGGGTCGGTCATAAGGCCCGCCGCATTCTGCGGCGTGTTCGCGGTGAAGCCGAGCCATGGACTCATCTCGCGCGCCGGCGTGCTGCTACTGTCGCGCCAGCTCGACCATGTCGGGGCGTTCGCACGCTCGCTTGCCGACCTCGCGCTGATCCTCGAGGTGATCGCCGGCCACGATCCCGCGGACCCAGACACGCGGCCGTTCGCCGCCCCCGACTTCCGCGCCGTGCAACGCGAGAAGCCACCGCTACCGCCGCGTTTCGCCTTCGTGCGCACGCCGGTCTGGGACAAGGCCGATGCTGACACTAAGGCGGCGTTCGAGGAACTAGTGACGGCGCTCGGCTCTTCGGTCGCTGCGGTCGACCTGTCTCCGTCGTTGGCGGAAGCCTGGGAGACCCATCGCACCATCATGGCAGCCGACATGGCGTACAACCTCGCCCCCTTGGTCGCGCGCGGGGAGCCGAGCGAGGTGATGCG
The DNA here is from genome assembly GCA_046725125.1 of Pseudomonadota bacterium. Classification (GTDB taxonomy): domain Bacteria; phylum Pseudomonadota; class Alphaproteobacteria; order Rhizobiales; family Xanthobacteraceae; genus VAZQ01. Next base: position 6,997 of record JBKOXY010000503.1, read on the forward strand.
CAAGCTCCTCGCGCACGGCAGGAGCGTGAGCGCGGTCGACTATCTCGGCGCGCTGGCCAAGGCTCAGCGCTATGCTCCCGCAGGCCTCGCCGACGTTTTCGATGAATACGACGCGATCTTGACCCCGGCAGCTCCCGGCATCGCGCCAAAGGGGCTCCGCGCCACCGGCGATCCCGCGTTCTGCACCCTGTGGACGTTGACCGGCTTGCCGGCCGTGTCGCTGCCGCTGCTTGCGGGCGAGGGCGCCCTTCCGCTCGGCGTGCAACTCGTCGGCGCGTCCGGCCACGACGGCCGCCTCCTGCGCACGGCCGGCGCGCTGATCGAGATGCTGGCGCCCAAAAAAAGCGCGCGCCGCGCCCGCGCCAGAAGCTGACGCGTCCGTTCCGACGCTGGCGCTGCAACCCATCCCGTCACCCGCGGGCTTGACCACGCAAGTCGGATTTATCCGACTTGCCCAGTTTAAAGATGCCCGAAATCGGGTAAACCCGATTTCGGGTGGTCCATCGTTCGGAAGAAATTTTGCGAAAGATGATGCATTGCCGGGTCATAAGCGCGTTCACGCGCGTCTTCCGACGCATTATGCCCGGCAATGACGATGGCTCTGCCAGATCACGCCGCCTTCGGCGGCGCGCCCAAGTTTTCCGCGAAGAAGGCGAGCGTTCGGCTCCAGGCGAGATCGGCCGCCGCCTTGTTGTAGCGAGCGGCGCCAGTGTCGTTGTTGAAGGCGTGCTGGGTGCTGGGATAAATGTAGATCGTATATTTCTTGTTGTTGGCGGTCAGTGCCGCCTCATAGGCGGCGATGCCTTTGTTGATGTTCTCATCGGTCTCGGCATATTGCAGCAGAAGCGGCGCCTTGATCGCCGGCACCATCTCGGCCGCGACCTGCACGCCGTAGTAAGGCACCGCGGCCGCGAGATCGGGGCTGCCCGCCGCCATGCGGTTGACTACGCCGCCGCCGAAGCAGAAGCCGACTGCGCCGACCTTGCCGGTCGATTCCGCATGCTTGAGCATGAACGGGACGGCCGCGAGCGCCGCGGCGATCATGTCCTCGCGCTCGGTCTTGGCGTGAAGCTCGCGCGCCCTGTCTTCCTCGGGCGGCGTGCCGCCGTTGACGGACAAAAGGTCGGGCGCCAGGGCGAGATAGCCCTCGACCGCGAGCCGGCGCGCCACGTCTTCGATATGCGGGTTGAGCCCGCGGTTCTCGTGGATGACGATGACGGCTGGGCGCTTGCCCAAGGCCTTACCGCGCACGAGATAGCCGTTGATCTTGCCCTTGGGGGAATCGTAGGAGACGCGTTCGGCGGCGAGCCTGGCATCGTCCGCAGCCACGATCGCGGCTTGCGCGTAATTATTCTGCAACAGCGGCAAGAGCGCAGCGGCGGCCGCCGTCGAGCCCGCAAGTTCGGCCAGCCGGTCGAGAAACGCGCGCCGGCTCATGCCGCCATGGGTGAAGCGGTCGTAGAGATTGATGATGCTCTGGTCCACGGATGTTCCTCCCTCGTCCTCGCAACGCATCATAACACGGCGCCGCGCGCGCGTATTCCCTTGCGGGCCGTTGGCGGGTGAGGCGTCGATGATCACGGGACGCCGCGTGGATCAGGGCGCGCGCTGCTCTGCTGGCGCGCCTCTCTGCCACGCCTCGTAGCTTTCAGGTGAAGATAAGCCTCGCGCAGGCGCGAAACGTTGCAGCGCGCCCGCTTGCGCGCTCGATCAGGCCGCCGGAGAGATGAGCCGCATCGGCGGATTGCGAAACCATGCGCCGGTGCCGATCGCCACGACCAACGTGAGCCCGTGCAGAACGAGGCCGAGCGCCAGCGCGGCGAACAGCCAGTTGAGCGAGCCGGTCAAGCGCAGCGCCAGCCATCCGCCGGCGATCGCGACGAACATGCGCAGGAAGCCCGCGGACAGCGGCCAGAACAACCGTCCCGCGCCTTGCGATGCGAAGTAGAGCGCAAGCGCGAGCCCGAAAAACCCGTAGCTTGGGCCGACGATGCGCAAATAATCGGTTCCGGCTTCGATCACCCGCGGATCGGTGCTGAACAGCGCGATCCAGGCGTGGGGCCAGATCGCTGCAACGACGCCGATGGCCTCGGTGATTGCAAACGCGAGCGCGCCGCCGACAAAGGCGATGCGGAGCGCGCGCCTGCGCTCGCCGGCCCCGACATTGGTGCCGACCAGCGCCACCAACGGCGCGCCGAGACCGAAGACGAGCGGAACGAGCAGATATTCCAGCCGCGCCGAGGTGCCATACCCGGCGGCGGCGCCGGGGCCGGCGGCGGTGGCAACCAAAGCCGTGGCCAGCGCGATGATCACGTTGGTCTGCACCGAGGTGACCGCGGCGACGGCGCCTACGCTGAGGATCTCGCGGAACAACGGCCAACGCGGACGCGTTGGCCGCAAGCGCGCGATATTGCGCCCGGACAGGATGTACCAGGCGAGCACCGCGGTGCCGGCGGCGTAGAACAAGACGAGAGCCACACCACCGCCGGCAATGCCGAGCGCCGGGAACGGGCCGATGCCGAAGATCAGCAGCGGCGACAGCGGCACCAGCACCACGACGCCGACGCAGATCACCAATGCCGGGACAAGCATATTGCCGGTGCCGCGGATGATGCTCGCCAAGCCATTGAGCAGCCAGAGCAGCACGCTGCCGGCGAACACCACGTTCGAATAGGTCACGGCCGCGTCGAGTTCGCCGCCCGCGCCGCCGAGCGCGCCATAGATCGTTCGGCCGAAGCCGAGCATGATGCCGCTGAAAACAGCGCCGAGCGCAACATGGATGATGACGGCGTGCGTCGCCAGCGCATCGGCTCGGTCGCGCTGGCCGCGGCCGAGCGCGCGTGCGATCGCAGACGAGATGCCGCCGCCCATGGCGCCGGCGGAGATCATCTGCATCAGCATGACGCCGGGAAAGACGAGCGCCATGCCCGCCAGCGCGTCGGTCCCGAGCTTCGATACGAACCAGGTTTCGATCAATCCCGTGGCCGCCTGCGCCACCATGACCAGCACGTTGGGCCACGCCATCCGCAACAGGGTCGGAACGATCGGCCCGCGCAGCAACACGCGCGTGCGCGGGCTGAGCTCGGCGGGCGGAACAACGGCGGCCGCGCGAGCGCCGAGCTCCACGGTTGCATCGAGGGCGGCGACGCTCATATTGCGGCCCTCGCTCGTGCGCGTTTGCGGGTCGCCGGGGCGCGTTTCTGTTCGCCCGCCAGGGGTTTCGCCGCGGCGTACCTTCGCCGCGTGCGCTCGCCGGCGGCAGGACCGGCGATGAGCGCGTAATCGGGCGTATTGATCGGCCGCCCCGTGGCCGGGTCTACCAGGATCGGATCCACGGCGACGCTGGTGTTGGCGTCGACCAGCAGCACGCTCGCGCCCTCGGGCGCGAAGTGCCGGTTGCCCCAGGCCAGCAGCGCGAGCAGCACCGGGCGGAAATCGCGTCCGCGCGCCGTCAACAGGTACTCGTCGCGCGGCGGCTTTTCGCTGTAACGGCGGCGGCTGAGAAGTCCGGCGTCGACCAGCGCATTGAGCCGCCGCGTGAGCATGTTCGGGGCGATGCCGAGACTTTTCTGGAACTGATCGAACCGCGTCATCCCGTGCAGGGCGTCGCGCAGGATGAGCATGCTCCACCATTCGCCCACGCGCGCGAGGCTGCGGGCGATCGGGCACGGCATGTTCTCGAAGCTCTTGTGCTGCATTGACACAATATAGGCCAGTCACTATCATAATGCAAGTGACTAAAACACGGGAGGCACCGGTGCTGGAGCCACAGGAATTCGGGGGACAAAGCCGCCTCTATCTCGAGGACCTCGCCGTCGGACGGCGGTTCACGAGCGCGACCCATGCCATCGACGCGGCGCAAATCAAGGCGTTCGCCGGTCAGTTCGATCCGCAGCGCTTCCACCTCGATGAGAAGAAGGCGAAGGGCACGCTGTTTGCCGGATTGGCGGCGAGCGGCTGGCACACCGCCGCGATCACCATGCGCCTCCTGGTTGAGAGCGGATTGCCGCTCGCCGGCGGCATCATCGGGGCGGGCGGCGAGATCAGTTGGCCCAGGCCCACGCGGCCGGGGGATGTTCTGCGGGTCGTGAGCGAAATCGAGCAGGTGACCCCATCCCGCTCGCGGGCGGACCGCGGGACGGTGCGCGTGCGCAGCGAGACCCGCAACCAGCGCGACGAGGTCGTCCAGGTGCTGATCGCGAACCTCATCGTGCCGCGCCGCGCATCCTCGGAAGTGCGCGGCGAGCTTGCGGCCGGATAGGCAGGGCGCATGGGGCCTTCGGTGCGCTAGGACCCACTATCGCTGAAGCGTGATTTCGATTTCTATCGCTGCTGGCGTATCAGCAAATTGTGGTCCGATCGCCCAACGATTGGCTAGCGCATGCCTTCGATTTCGCGCCGCGACTTCCTCAATGGCGTGGCCCTGACCGTCGCCGCCGGCTTGACGCCGGCGGCACAGATCGCGGCAGAGCCGTTGCGCTACCCGCCCGCGCTCACCGGGCTGCGCGGACAACACGCGGGCTCGTTCGAGACCGCGCACGCGCAAGCGCGCGAAGGCAAGCGCTTAACCCTCGACCGGCTGCCGGTCGAGGAGCGTTACGACCTCGTCGTGGTCGGCTCGGGCATCAGCGGATTGGCCGCCGCCGCCTTCTATCGCCGCGCCGCCGGGCCGTCCGCACGCATCCTCATCCTCGACAACCACGATGATTTCGGCGGCCACGCCAAGCGCAACGAGTTCACGCTCGACGGCCGTCTCGTGATCGGCTACGGCGGCAGCGAATCGATCGATTCCCCCAAGACCCGCTACAGCGACGTCGCCAAAGGGCTTCTGCGCGATCTCGGCGTCGAGATCGAGCGCTTCGAGACCGCCTTCGAACGCGCGCTCTACCCCTCGCTCGGACTGTCTCGCGGCGTGTTCTTTGCGCGCGAGGCCTTCGGGCGCGACCTGCTGGTGGCGGGCGAACCGCCGACCGGGGGGATTGACGAACGCTCGCGCCGTCTCGCCAACGCCAAGCCGCTCGGCGAGTTCGTGGCCGCGTTTCCGATCTCGTCAGCGAGCAAGGCGCAGTTGCTCGCGCTCTACGACGACGCGCGCGATCCCCTCGCCGGCAAGACCGCCGAGGAGAAGTTGGAAATCCTCAAGCGCACGAGTTACCGCGATTACCTCACCGGACCGTGCGGCTGCAGCGAGGAGGTCGCGAACTGCTTTCAGGGCCGCACGCTCGGCTTCTTCGGGCTCGGATGCGACGCGGTGCCGGCCGCCGATGCCCGCGAGCTCGGCTATCCGGGGTTCGATGGCCTGCGCTTGTCGACGCAGGCCGCGACCCGGGAGCCTTACATCTATCACTTCCCCGACGGCAACGCCTCGCTCGCTCGTCTCCTGGTGCGTTCGCTCGTTCCAGACGTCGCGCAAGGCCACACCATGGACGACGTGGTGCTGGCGGCGTTCGACTACGGCAAGCTCGACCGCGACGGCCAAGGCGTGCGCATCCGCCTCGATTCGACCTGCGTCGACGTCCGCAACGCTGGCGACAGCGTGCTCGTCGGCTACGTGCGCGCGGGAGTGCCGCGTCGCGTCGAGGCCAAGCATGCGGTGCTCGCCTGCTTCCACATGGTCATTCCGCACATCATGCCGGAACTGCCGGCGTCCCAGCGCGAGGCGCTCGCGCGCAACGTCAAGACGCCGCTCGTCTATACCAACGTGCTCACGCGCGACTGGCGCCCATGGGCGCGGCTCGGCGTGCACGACATCTCCGCGCCGATGTCGTTTCACAGCCGGGTGAAGCTCGATTTTCCCGTCAGTCTCGGCGGCTATCGCCACGCC